>DRLW01000475.1 GCA_011375275.1 Bacteroidota bacterium | reverse complement strand
TGGTTCAGCGCAGCACTGTCTTGCCCGAGGCGCCGAAAGCCGGTGAGTTTAGCAACCGTCCGCAGATCATGCAGAACACACTTTTTCTCAACCGTGGCGATGGCACCTATGCAGAGATCGCGCGCCGGGCAGGCGTTGCTGCAACCGAATGGTCGTGGTCTGTCCTGTTTATGGATGCGGACCTCGACGGCTACGAGGACATGCTGATTACCACGGGTCACAATTATGACGTCCAGGATTCCGATGCGCAGAATATGATACGCATGCGGCTTGCCAACCGCGCCATCGATCCGGCCCGGGTTATTCTCAATTATCCGCCCCTGCTGACCCCCAATTTTATCTTTCGCAATCGCTGTGACGGACGGTTCGAAGACCGCAGCGCGCAGTGGGGGTTTCAGGGGGAAGATATTTCCCACGGCATGGCCCTGGCTGATCTCGATCTCGATGGCGATCTCGATGTCATCATCAACCGCCTCGGGAAACCGGCTGCGCTCTATCGCAATAACAGCAGCGAAGACCGCATCGCCGTGCGGCTTGCCGGCAGAGCCCCGAATACCCGCGCCATCGGAGCGCAGGTGCGGCTTGAGAGCGCCTCTCTGGTGCAGCAAAAGCAGATCAGTGCAGGCGGTGCGTATCTCTCGGGTTCTGAGCCCCTCGCTGTGTTCGCAGCTCCGGACAGTGGCGACTACACCCTGAGCATCCGCTGGCCGGACGGCACCGAAAGCCGGATTCCGGCTGTTGAGCCGAATATGATCTACCGCATTTTTCAGGACAGCCTGGCTGCAGCGCCGGTTGGATCCACGAAGACCGGAGCTGAGCAACCGCTTTTTACTGACCGCAGCGAACTTCTGAAACACACCCATCACGAACAAACCTTCGATGATTTTGCCCGCCAGCCTTTGCTGTCGCGCAAACTCAGCCAGTCCGGGCCGGCAGTATCGTGGTTCGATTTCGATCGCGACGGCGATGATGATATTTTACTCGGTACAGGTGCAGGTGGCCGCCCGGCTGTTTTCGAAAATACCGGTAACGGCCGCTTCCGGCCTGCTCTGGCCGGGAAGATGCCTGAGTTTGCCGATGATGGCGGCGGCGTTCTCGGTATCCATGCTGCTGCGCCGGTGCTGTTTTTTGCTGAAGGGCAGTATGAACAGGCCGGGCAGGGTAAAATTCACCAGATATCTCCGGCCGGCGCAACTCGCCGGACGCTGGCAAACACCGCCATGCAGCTCGGCGCCCTTGCAGCAGCGGATTATGATGGCGACGGCGATCTCGATCTCTTTGCTGCTGGCCGTTCGCAGGCTGGCTTCTACCCGCGTGCAGTCAGTGGTTTGTTTTTTAAAAATGAACAAGGCCGGTTCGTACCAGACGATGCGCGCAATAAAATCACGGCCGGCATCGGCTTGATCAGTGCAGCGGTGTTCAGCGATATCGATGGTGATCATGACCCGGATTTGCTGCTGGCAATGGACTGGGGCCCGGTGCGTATCCTGCTCAACGACCGCTCTTCTTTCCGGGATGTCACAGCCCGGTTCGGGCTGGATTCGCTCACGGGATGGTGGCAGGGTATCAGTGCCGGCGATTTTGATGCTGACGGTCGTCTCGATTTTGTGGCGACAAATTACGGGGATAATTCATATTTCACCCTGGATGGCAACAGGCGTTTTGTCGTGTATCACGGCGATTTCGATAGTAACGGTTCTTATGATTTGTTCGAGGCCGTCCCCGGCGGCCGCACGGGCGAGCTGCTGCCGTTCCGGCCGCTACAGGATATCGGCAAAGCGCTGCCTTTTATCCCGCGTACATTTCGTTCTTTTAAGGAGTACAGCTCGGCCACGGTCAAGCGCATCCTTGGCAGCCGTATCCGCTACAGCGAGCGCTTGCAGGTCAACACGCTGAAGAGTATGGTTTTTCTCAATCGCGGCGATCATTTCGTGGCGCAGCCTCTGCCGGATGCAGCGCAAATGGCGCCGGGGTTTTCGCCGGTCATTGCAGATTTCGATGGTGATGGGCATGAAGATCTCTTCCTGAGTCAGAACTTTTTTGCCTATCCCATCGGTTACCCGCGTGACGACGCCGGGCGGGGACTTCTGCTGCTCGGCGATGGCAACGGGGCCCTGCGGCCCATGGCGGGTCAAAACTCTGGTTTGAGAATTTACGGCGAACAGCGCGGCGCGGCCGCAGCGGACTATGATCGCGATGGGCGCACCGATCTGCTGGTGAGCCAGAACGGCGCCGCCACCCGGCTTTTTCACAATGAGAAAGCCCGTCCCGGTGTACGGGTGCGGCTGATTGGCAGGCATATGAATCGGGACGCCATCGGTGCAAAAATCCAGCTTGAGTATGCCAGTGGAAAGACCGGACCTGTGCGCGAGATACGGGCGGGCGAGGGCTACTGGTCGCAGAACGCTGCTGCGCAGGTGCTGGGGTATAAGGAGCAGCCCCGCGCACTCATCGTGACCTGGCCGGATGGCGACAAAAGCGTCGTGCCTTTTGATGGCAGCAAGAGGGAGATCGTTGTCAGGCGGGGGAAATAAATAAGCTCTTTCGCACATCGTGTGGGTTGAGCAGGATCGCGCATGCCTGTGGGCAAAGGGGATTTGCAGTTGCAGCGGCTGTGGCAGTGCCGCAGGAGCGGCGTCACACCGCTGGAGTGGGCGTGATAAAACGTTCGTAGTGCACGCTTTAGCGTGCCCGAAAGTCGCA
>DRLW01000474.1 GCA_011375275.1 Bacteroidota bacterium | reverse complement strand
GAAATCGGCGGGTAATTCCCGCTCCAGTGCGACAGGGACCGGGTGCCCCAGAAAACGCAGTGCCCGTGCCAGTTGCGACGTGGGTTGCTGCCGGTCGAGGGGTGCGGCGAATGTCTGCTTGCTGAGTTTGGCGCCATCCGGTTTTACCGCGACAGGAAGATGCAGGTAGTCTGGTGTTGGCAGATCGAGCCTGTGTTGCAGCAGGATCTGGCGGCAGGTTGAATCCAGCAGGTCGGCACCCCGGACTACATCGGTAATGCCCTGGGCAGCGTCATCAATGATGACTGCGAGCTGATAGGCATACAGGCCGTCGGCGCGACGGAGGATGAAATCACCTGCCTGTTGCCCGGGATTTTCGTGTACCGGCCCCTGAAGACGGTCGGTAAAACGGGTGATCGTGTCATCGACCCGCAGTCGTACAGAACGGGCCTTGCGTCCTGGCGGCAGCCCATTACGACAGGTACCCGGATAAATGCCGCCGGGTGTACCGGCTTCACGGATCTCCCGCCGGGTGCAGGCGCAGGGATAGGCCATACCCTGTTCAACCAGTTGGTCGAGTGCGGCCTGGTAGGCCTCATGCCGCCGGCTCTGGTACATGACATCGCCATCGTGCAGCAGTGCAAACACATCCAGCGTGCGCAGGATGTCATCAGCGGCACCCGGCATTTCCCTCGGCGGGTCGAGATCTTCCATACGCACCAGCCAGCGACCACCCTGTGCACGGGCATCGAGGTAACTGCCCAGTGCGGCGACCAGTGAACCGAAGTGCAGCGGGCCGCTGGGCGAAGGTGCGAAACGGCCAACATAGAGAGTCGATGACATGTATCGGATAATACTTGCCCGGGCCTGATGTTGTCAGTGTCACGGGATAATAAAAAACCGGCACAGGGCCGGTTTTTTATCGACGAGGCGGGTGTCTTTCAGCCGCGCTGCTTTTCCCGGATCTCATCGAGTGTCTTGCAGTCGATACAAAGTGTCGCGGTAGGTCGTGCCTCAAGGCGGCGAATACCGATCTCGATGCCGCAGGCCTCGCAATAGCCGTATTCGTCATTCTCAAGGTTCATCAGTGCTTCATCGATTTTTTTGATCAGCTTGCGTTCGCGATCCCGTGCACGCAGTTCCATGCTGAACTCTGATTCCTGTGTGGCCCGGTCATTCGGGTCCGGGAAGTTGGCCGCCTCGTCCTGCATATGATGGACGGTACGATCCACTTCTTCCATCAGGTCGCGCTTCCAGGCATTGAGAATATTATTGAAGTGCTTGACCTGCCCTTCACTCATATACTCCTCGCCCTTCTTTTCGATGTAGGGGGCGATACCCGGCACCGGGCCTGCATTGGCGGACAGCGGTGGCGGAGCCGGCTTATGTGCCGATTTCTTTTTCGGCGCACGGGTTTTTGGCGTACTGGCTGCCGGGGGAGTGATTTTCTTCGCGACAGCTTTTTTGGCAAGTGGCTTTTTCGCCACAGTTTTCTTTACAACGGTTTTTTTGGCAACAGCCTTTTTCTTTGCCGGCGCTTTTTTACCGGCAACCTTTTTAGCCGGCGCTTTCTTTGCGACAGGCTTTTTGGTGACAGCTTTCTTTTTTGCCGAAGTCTTTTTGGCGATTACTTTTTTCTTCGTTACCGCCTTTCTGGCAACAGCCTTTTTCTTCGTTTTTGCCTTCGCAGCCTTTTTCTTGGCAGCCATGCAACTTCTCCAAATTAAAACAAGCGGTGCTCTATATCAGAAATCTGGAACCAGGGCAAGCATTTATTGCCCAGCCCAACCAAGTGCGGTAGTTTCCGGCTGCGCACCCACGGAGTCAAGCACGAATCGGTTAAAAGTGTCGGGGTATTGAAGGTTGTTGCCGGTTTCGCCTGTGCGGTAGGCTAGACGGATTTGATGGCTGGGAAAATTTTTATGAGTCGGTTAACTACTTTATTATTCGATGTCGATGGAACGCTGGCGGATACCGAAGAAATCCATCGCCAGTCTTTTAACAAGTCCTTTCAGCTGGCAGGACTGGACTGGGACTGGTCGCAGGCTCTGTACGCTGAGCTGTTGGCGGTCACCGGCGGCAAGGAACGCATCAAGCATTACCTGGCGGCGCATCGTCCGGATTTCGACCCGCCGTTGAATCTCGACGAATATGTAGCCGGCCTGCACGCCGCCAAGACAGATATTTATACCCGCACCATGGCGGCTGGAGAATTGCTTCTGCGCCCGGGTGTATTGCGTTTACTGAAGCAGGCACGCAGTGCCGGTCTGCGATTGGGTATTGCGACTACTACCACACCAGCCAATGTGACGGCACTGTTGCAGCACAGTATTTCGCCCGAGGCGATTGGCTGGTTTGACGTGATTGCAGCCGGCGCCGTGGTGCCAGCCAAAAAACCTGCACCGGATATCTACCATTATGCCATGCAGACCATGGACGTAAGTCCTGAGGAATGCCTGGCCCTGGAAGATTCTGCAAACGGTCTGCGTGCGGCACGTGATGCCGGACTGGAAACCCTGATCACAACCAACGAGTACACCCGGGACCATGATTTTTCCGGCGCCGCGATGGTGGTCGATATGCTGGGCGAACCGGATGCGCCGATGACGGTATTATCCGGTATGGCATGCGACAAACCCTGTATCGATATCGACTGTCTGCACAAACTGCACGCGGCAACCCGGAGAGAGGCAAGCTGAGTGACTGCCCGACGTATTAAATCCATCACGCCGTTTCACGTGATGGCGCTGCTTGCAAGGGCGCGCGAACTGGAGGCGCAGGGACGCTCTGTCGTGCACATGGAAATCGGAGAGCCGGATTTTTCCACACCGCAACCGATCATCGATGCCGGGATTCGCGCTCTGCAGGAAGGTCGTACCCATTACACCCCGGCGGTTGGACTGCGTGAGTTGCGCGAAGCCATCGCTAATGACTACCGGGAGCGGGACAGGCTGGAGATAGACCCGCGTCGCATCATCGTTACGCCCGGCGCATCCGGCGCCTTGCAACTGCTGCTGGCGTTGCTGGTCGATCCCGACAGTGAGGTGCTGATGACCGATCCGGGCTATCCCTGCAACAGTAACTTTGTGTACCTGTTCGACGGTCGGCCGGTGCGTGTGCCGGTCGGTGCAGCACAACATTACCAGCTCGATGCCGCCAGCATAGCAACACACTGGAATGACAAAACCTGCTGCGCCCTGATAGCCAGTCCCTCCAATCCCACCGGCACAGTGATTGCGCCGGATCGTCT
>DRLW01000473.1 GCA_011375275.1 Bacteroidota bacterium | reverse complement strand
GATATACAATGCATTTTTGATCGTCTTTGCCATCCTGAATCCTATTTTCCTGAATACCGCTAAGTTCAAATCACTCAAAATATGACAGGAGATGCGAAAGTCCGGCGTCTGAAAAAATTCATCACCTCTGTCTTCATCCTGCCGGTTATGCAGCGTACTCCGCGCAACGTCAAACAACTATCAGGCAGAAAACTGCTGCATTCTGAAAGGACATCACTGCCATCTGGCTTCTTTGTACCGGCGCTCCTGCTCGGCCAGATGCCGCCGCTGCTCGAACTGCCTGTTTCTGGCCATAAACTTCTGCTCGAGGCGTTGGCGCCTGCGTCGCTTCTCAGCTTCGATTTCAAGCTGCTTTTGCACCGCGCCGACGATGCGTCCCTGCGGATTTCTCCTGTACAAGTTGGTGACGATCACACTGAAGCCGACAAACCAGTAAAGCGTGTCCAGGTCCTGCATATTGTGTGTGTAGAGCGGCAGTACGATTCCCAAAATAGCCGCTTCAAAGCCGAATGTATGCATCTCCAGGTAAGTCATGGGCTTTTTCATTCTCCTGGCCCTGACCCTGATCTCCCTGAATGCAAGCCAGGCCAGGATGAAAGCGACCACCCAGATAAAGAAGCCCGGCACCCCGATTTCACACATGATTTTATAATAGGTATTGTGTGCATCACGCATACCTGTTTTATGCTCCAGCCTGTGTGCAGGCACGTAGTAGGGTGACATGGGAGAATAATTTCCCTTGCCGACGCCAAAAGGATAATCAGCCAGCATTGCCCGGCTGGCTGCATTGATGACAAAACGCGAGTTTGCCGAGCTTTCCTGCGTCGGGTCAGTTATCGTCTGCATATAATCGAAATAACCCGGCGGAGCCAGCACGAAGATGAACAGCAGCGCTCCAACAGCCATCGGCCAGAAGCTTTTGATCAGCGTTTTCAGCGGCGTAAAAGCGACGAACAGTGTCATCGAGGCCAGCAGCGTGACAAAACTGGCGCGTTTCATGTCATCGGTGACGGTCAGAAAATCCAGCACAAAGGGCATGATAAAATAAGCGGCCAGCTTTTCCTTCCTCGTGCCGTACACGGCTAAAAGAACCAACTGGGGAAAGAACATCATCAGGTGCGGGCCGGCACCTCCGGTCGCAATGCCGATATCTTCCTCATCGATCCAGTCAAACTCCACACCCCAGCGCCCCATAAAGCCGACATAAAAGCAGGACCACAGGATCGTCCACATCAGCACATGGAAATCGTCATCGGTTTTGACGATTTTGACCATCATGAAGACGAACAGGATGATCTTGGAAAAATCGATGGTTTGCGATAGAGAGTCTTCCGGATCGATCACAGCCCAGGCACAACTCATAAACATATAGCCGGTATAGATCAGAAGTGCCTGAAAAGCCGGCGTCAGTTTATTGGCCTGCGCATCGTTGATCTGCTTGCGATTGATGACATAACTCGCGATCAGCAGAATGCTGGCGATAAACTGGAACCGTATATTCTCCAGGGAGTCGAAAGCCCGTGGATTTACATGAAAGAAAATGATATTTGCCAACACACCCGTCATCGGATAACGGATGATGTTGAGTTTTTTGAGTACAAACGTCATCGCTAGCCCAGCACGACAACGCAACCAGAAAATCCTTGATCAAATTCAGACTCGCGCTTCAGTCCCGACAGCAACTTTTGGTTGTTCGGGGGTATCGCCGTCCTGACCTCTTGTCCGGTTTTTGGCGAACTGTTCCTCGAGTTTCTGTCTTTTGCGTCGCTTTTCTTCTTCGATTTCGAGTTGTTTTTTTACAGATGCCACGATCATGCCCTGCGGATTCTTTCTGTACAAATTGGTTACGATGACCCCGAATCCAACGAACCAGTACAGTGTATCCAGGTCTTGCATGTTGTGGGTATATAAAGGCAAGACGATCCCTAAAATTGCAGCTTCAAAACCGAAGGTATGCATTTCCAGGTAGGTCATTGCCTGTTTTTTCTTTTTAGCGGCAACACGTATTTTTCTGAATGCAAGCCACGTGAGCGCAAAAACCGACAGCCAGAGAATAAAGCCCGGGATGCCGATCTCACACAGGACTTTATAATAGGTATTGTGGGAATCCCGCATACCCGTTCTGCCTTCGAGCCTGCTCTCAGGCACATACTGCGGTGACATCGGAGAATAGTGCCCCTTGCCGACTCCGAGAGGATAATCAGCCAGCATCTCCCGGCTGGCTGCATTGATGACAAAACGCGAGTTGGCCGAGCTCTCTTCGGTCGGGTCTGCTATGGTACTCATGTAATCGAAATAACCGGGCGGCGCCAGAACAAAGATAAACAACAGAGCGCCGACAGCCATCGGCCAGAAACTTCTGATCAGAGTCCGCATGGGAGTGAAGACGACAAAAAGCCCCATGGAAGCCATCAGCGTGACGAAGCTGGCTCGCTTCATATCATCCGTCACCGTGAGGTAATCGAGCACAAAGGGCATGATGAAATACGCCGCCATCTTCTCCTTTTTTGAACCATAAACCGCAAACAGCACCAACTGCGGAAAAAACATCATCAGATGCGGCCCGGCCCCGCCTGTGGCGATTCCCATGCCGTCCTCATCGATCCAGTCGAATTCCACCCCCCACCGGCCCATGAAGCCGACATAAAAGCAGGAAATGAGAATCGTCCAGATCAGGAGATGGAAATCATCGTCGGTCTTGACGATTTTCACCATCAGGTAGGTAAACAGAACGATTTTGGAAAAGTCGAACGTCTGCCACAGGGCGTAAAACGGTGAATAAACCGCCCAGGAGCAGGTGATATACATGTAAACATTGTACGCGATGAGAATGTAGAACGCAGGCGTCAGCTTGTTTTTATTCTCATCATTGATCTTCTGAATGTTGATAAAAAAACTGGCCAGCAACAGGATACTGGCAAAAAACTGAAAACGGATATCTTCCATACCGGCGCCAAAAGCACGCGGATTGATATGGAAGAGCACGATATTGGCCAAAACGCCGATGAGTGGGCGGCGGATCGTCCAAATACAGATCGCGATGAGAAATACGAGCGATATCGCTGCACGTAAAGACACGGTTGACTACTCCGGTTGATTAACTCGCTTCTATCATATTTTCCGTTTAACCCCACACACCTGCTCGTTTCCCATCAACACAACTGGAAAGACACATCTCCTGCCAGACCTGCGGAGGTCAGGCTCATCAGGTCGTTCGGAAAGCAGGAATCGCTTTGCGCAGCTTATTCCATTTTTTCCTCAACTTGCCCAACCCGCCCTTTGTATCGCCGGACAGCTCCCTGACCAGTTCGGTTACCCGTTTGAAACGAAACATAAAATGCAAACCGAGATACGCACCGCCACCGACGATGGTCAGAATGATGAGCATCACCGCCCCCATGGGATCGATCCAGTGGCCGAGCCCGAGCTGAACGAGGTACATGATCGCGACCATCCCTGCCGAGGTGATCAGGCCGGGGAGCTGGGAAAACAGGTAATCTCCCCAGGTGATCTCTGACGCTGAGGTCACCATCTGCACCATCACCACCATGACCAGCAACGCAGCGACAGAAATCGCAATAGCAACGCCGTCAATACCATATTGTACACCATAATAGGCTGCTGCGCCGACGACAACAAACTCAAATGCCCGCCGGTAAACCGTTGTGCGGACATAGCCGGTCGCGGTCAGTACCGAGTTCAGGAACGGATCGATCGAGCGCAAAATCCCGGCGATACACATGGCCTGCAAAGGAAACACAGTAGGCCGCCATTCCTCCCCATACAGAACAGGTACCATGATCGGCGCAAGAAAAGCAAGCCCGGCCATCAGCGGATAACTCACGAGGCTGATGGCGAGCACGAGCTTGCGGAAAGCCCTGCGAATCCGTTTCGGATCGTCCTGTATGCGTGAAAATGTAGAGAACACCACGCTGTTGATCGACCGGGTGATACGCCGCTGCGGCAGCTTCATGATCTGGAATGCACGCTCATAAAATCCGAACTGGGCGGTACCCAGATATCGCCCGATGAAAAAATAATCGACATTATCTGCGCCATACCGGAATAAATTTCTCAAAAATACCATACTGCCGAAGCTGAACAGCTCTTTCCCTGCCTGCGAATCGAAACGCAGGGCCGGCACCCAACGGGTTTTGTGGATGGCCATGATCGCACTGATGATCACACCGATGAGTTTGCTGTAAACCAGGCTCCAGAATTGGAAGCCGAAAAGGGCAAAAACTATGGCCAGCGGAATTACCAGCAACCGCTCCGCTGTGATGATGATCGAGTAGCTCTTAAAGTCCATCTCTCTGCGCAGCAGCGTCAGGGGAGTCATGGAAAAGCATTCCAGCACCATGTACAGTGCGATCACCGGCATCGCGTCGAGCAACTGTGGCTCATTGAAAAACTGCGCAATGTATGGCGAGCTGAACCAGACGATGATCCAGAGCGCAATTTTAAAGACCAGGTCCATGACGAAAAGGCTGTTGATATGCTTAGCGGTGACCTCATCCTTGCGCTGCACCAGGCCCATGTGGAAACCGAATTCACCGAATTTTGTGGCAAAGCCGATGACCATCATGCCCATAGCAAACACGCCCATCTCCTCCGGGCCGAGCAGCCGTGCGATGAAAATCCCTCCGATGAACTGCCCGAAGGTGCCAACCACACGGCTCATGGTGTTCCAGAGAATACCGACCTTGGTCTGCTTTTCGATCTTGTCCTGCTTGTCAGGCATCGTCCTTTTCCTGCGTTATCTTGCCTTGAACCCGGCGCTGTTTCCTGCCCTCATGCTCAAACACGCACTTCCGCGGTTCTGCTCGCGGCGGCCTTTTTCTCTATGGGGCTCCCCGCCGGATTATTCTGTCGTCGTAAATGGGCGAGCAGTAGCGGCATCACTTCCTGATCGAACTGTTGCAATGTCCGGGCGACACTGTCGCTGGTATCGAGAATGATAAATCCGTATTGCTCCGCTACCTGGCGATATAGCTCGCGACCGAGGGCGAGCTGCTCACGGTCAAGCTGGGGTTTGCGTTTGAAAATGATCTCCGGTGAGCTGTCCAGCAAGATACCGATGTTCGGAGCAGGATAGCGCGCGCACAGTTTCTGCCGCAGCTCAACATGATAATCCATCGGT
>DRLW01000472.1 GCA_011375275.1 Bacteroidota bacterium | reverse complement strand
GCGGGCAAAATTCCGTAGGGGTTCAAAATTTGTAGGGGTTCAAGATTTTGAACCCCTACAACACCGACGACAAAATAAATACCCAAAAAACATCCCCACATCCTTTCCGGTTGAGGCGATGATTTTCAGCCAGAGACGATCTCCAGCTTCGGATATTGCCGCCATTTGCCGCGGGTGAAATCCGGAAAGGGCATGGGCTGGCTGCCGTTGGCCACAGAGCGTTCCGTCAGCTCTGATACAGCGCTCAGGGCCGCGGCGTCGTACACGTTCATGTCCAGCGGCTGACCGTTGCGCAGACACTGGATCAGGCGATAGTCCTCGAGGTAATCCATGCCGCCGTGGCCTGCTCCACGGGCTTTTTCGCCGATGGTGCGCCACAATGGATGGTCGAACTCATCGAGCAGGTCTTCCATCGGCTGCCATTGGTGCGCCGGGCTTTTGCCCTCAATGTGTGCCCGGTGGGGATACCCTTGAAAAAGGCCTTTGGTGCCCTGCACCATGTTGATGCGGCTGTACGGCCGCGGCAGGTTGGTATCGTGGCTGAGAAAAATCGTGCGGCCGTTGGCGGTCTTGATCAGGCTGGTATTGACATCACCGAGCACGTATTTTTCCTGCCGCTCTTTGGAACCGGGCGGGAAATGGTCGCGCACATACTCCTGCAGCCCGCGCGAGGGACTGCTCATGGAGACGAGATAGTCGAACCTGTCCCCGCGGTTGATATCCATACACTGGGCTACCGGGCCGAGGCCGTGGGTAGGATACAGGTTGCCGTTGCGCGTTTTCGAGTGCTCGCGTCGCCACAGGCCCTCGCCGTTATAGTCAAACTTCACTGCGCGCAGATCGTGCAGATAGCCGCATTCGGCATGCAGAATTTCGCCTAAAACGCCCTGCCGTACCATGTTGAATACCATCATCTCGGCGCGGCCGTAGTTGCAGTTTTCCATCATCACACAGTGCTTCTGGTACTTCTCGGCTGTTTCAACCAGCTCCCAGCACTCCTCGATCGTCAGGGCAGCGGGGACTTCCGTGGCCGCGTGTTTGCCGTTTTTCATCGCTGCGACGCAAATGGGTACGTGCCAGCGCCATGGCGTTGCGTTATAAACCAGATCGAGCTCCTGCTCCTCGCACATGCGGATAAAATCCAACTCGCCCCGCGTGTATCCCACCGGTTCCGGCTGGCCGGCTTCCACAACCCAGCTCTGGATGCGTGCGACTTTTTCCGCAACGATATCGCACACTGCCCGAATCTCCACCCCCTCGATGCGCAGCAGATTGCGCACATGCGCTGAACCCATGCCACCGACGCCGACAAAGCCGATGCGCACCCTCTCCATCGGCGGTGCTTTGAAAATATTATCCGGTGCCGGCCCGATGTTGCCGCCCAGTTCATAGCCCGGCGTATGGCAGCCCATTTCGCTGAGGAGAAAAGCTGCTGCACCGGCTGTTGCCCCCATTTTAATAAAATCACGGCGGTTGAGTTCTGACTTTTTTTTCTTGCTCATAGCCACCTCGCTTGCATGGTGTGTGTTTTCCGGCCTGGACGATTCGGGGGATTGTCTGCCACGGGGCGCAGCATGGCCGGGTGTTCGGGGTGTTGCGCTGCGCGAGGCAGTGTCTCAGTCTTTGTGGCCGTTCCGGGCTGCCTGTTCGAGGTCGCTCAGGAAATGCTCCATGGTGCGAGTCATGGACTCGACGATCGGTTCGGCCAGGGTGTGCAGAAACTGGTTGCGGTATTCCACACGGCAGCCGGTGTCGGTGCGGTCGATCTGCCATTTGCTGGTGCCGGGAAGCGGGCCGCCGCGGCGTTCGTAGGCAAGTTTTTCTGCCTCGACCAGCTCGGTTATTTTGGCATCGTAATGCACTTTTTCCTCCCCCGGCCCGGCAACGATGCGAATAGTACATCCGACTTTCAGGCGTTTTGATCCTGGCTCAGCCTGTTCGATGAGTCCGGAAATCCGCGGCCATTCGCGCATGTCCAGCAACGGCCAGAACTGTTCCGGCGCAATCGGCAGCTCGATGGTTTTGGCTATTTCAGTCATGCTGTGATCCTTTCTAACCAGAAAAGTTTTATTTTTCCTAACCAGAGCGATTTACTTTTGGGACAAAAAGCAGCAGACAGAGCTATGAGTGTGGATAGTTCCGCCCAATTTTCAAAATTTGCTGTCAGGGCGTTATGAATGTTTTTAATCTCTATCTGCCCTCATCGTGTCTGGGTATCCCGTTCTCTCAGCTTTGGGCTGAAGCCGGGTTGTACCACGAAGCGCCGTGCCGGAATCTCATCTTTTCTGGCACGTGCCTGAGTCAGGGAGATTCCGGTCTTCCCCTGCGGGGAAACAGGAATGACAGCTTTGGTGTCGCCACGTGCTGTGCTCCGGCGGACTGGCTGAAAAAATGCAACATTGCTGAGTTAAATGGATAGCCAGCCTGTCTATGCACCGCATTCCGGGAAGGTGCTGTTATCCTCGGGGATATCCCGGCACTTCGCTACGGCCACTCTGACGCGTCGGGGCCGCCAGGCCCTCTCTCCCTGGCGCACAAGCTCATGCATGCAGCGTTCAGGTTTTCTTGAAAAAAATCGTCGCCAGAGGCGGGATGGC
>DRLW01000471.1 GCA_011375275.1 Bacteroidota bacterium | reverse complement strand
GGAAACGCTCCGGCAGCGGGTCTGCGAAAAAAGAAGCATGCCGTTCGATTTCCTGGATATTGCCCGGAATCAGAAAAGAATAAAAATGCTCTCCCAGGATATCATCTGCCTGCCAGCCAAAGAGTTTTTCTGCCTGTTTGTTCCACAGGACGACTTCGCCTTTCGCATCCACTGCGAAATAGGCAACGGCACAGGTGGTGATAATCTTCTCAAAAACGGTCTCGTGCATGATGGCTACCCTCATTCCCCCATTGATTTACGGATTCGTGCTGCACGTCTGGGCAATCCGGGGCGACGAAAATTTTGTTCGTCGCAGGTTTATCCCCTGTTCAGTCAGGCTGTATCGATCGTACCGTCAGGTGTCACTGAAAGCGTCCCCTTATCCTCTTTGCGCCGTCCTTCCGGTACAATCTGGCCCGGAGCGGCGCCCTGCCCGCGGCGCTCATTTTGGACCTTCTCTTCAGTTTGCACATCCGCAAAAGACACAGCATCGTTCAGGGCGATGATGGCTGATGAGTCGCCGAGCTGGAAGTGGCTGACCAGATCGACGAGCTGCTCTGTCTGCCGGTTGAGCTCCTGGGCTGCGCTCAAAACACTGTCGGAGTGCTGCTTGTTTTCCTGCACGATCGAACGGATGTTGTGAATCTTGTCTTTGACCGAAGCGGCCGCAGCCGACTGCTCTTTGCCGGTAGCGATGATTTTGCTGAACTCCGATTGCATGGATTGCACGGATGCAAGAATATCGTCCAGTGCTGTGCCCACTTTCTGTACCATAACCTTGCCGTTTTGCATTTCTTTGTTGCCGTTGTCCATGGAGCGCACGGCCTGGTCTGTCAAAGTGAGGATTTTCTGGATCATGGAGGCGATTTCGCTGGTGGCATCGGAGGTGCGTTCGGCGAGTTTGCGCACTTCATCTGCGACCACAGCAAAACCGCGTCCCTGCTCACCGGCCCGCGCCGCCTCGATTGCGGCATTCAGAGCCAGAAGATTGGTCTGGTCTGCGATCTCGTTGATGACCTGCACGATGTCACTGATCTCCTGAGACTGGCTGCCCAGAGAACGCACAACCCGGGTGGATTCGTCGATGACCGATGCCGTACGCGTGATGCCTTCGATCGCTTTGTTCACCACATTGCCGCCTTCGCGCGCTGCTTCATGAGCATTTGTCGCAATGGTCCCGGCATGTTCCATGACATGGGTCGCTTTGTCGAGACTGTCGGCAACCTGATCGAAAGAAGAGGCGATGGCCTCGGTCTGCTCTTGCTGCATGTTCGCCCCACGCGAGATATTCTTGCCGACCGCATCGATATTCCGGGCCGTCTGGCTGATCGCGTTGCTGGCATCGCGTAATTTGCAGATGATCGTGGTCAGCTCAGCAATCATCATGTTGACGCCCGTGCTGACGCGATTGATTTCATCGTTCCCGTCCAGTGTGATCCCGGTCCTCAGGTCTCCCTGCTTGATGCGTTCAAGAGCCTCGATGATCGTCGTGATCGTCCTCTCGAGCTTTTTGGCCTCTTCGATTGTGCGCTGGTGTTCTTTTTCCAGGTTGGCGGCAAACTCTCCGGCTTTGCGCGAATGGTCTTGTGCTTCTTGAAAGGCGCTTTGGATATTTTTGGCCATTTTGTTCAAAGCCCGTGAAAGGTCGCCCAGCTCATCGGAGGAAACGACATCGAGGCTGCGACCGTGCTTGCCCGCCGCGATCTCCTCGGCGAAAGATTTCAGCTCTTCAACCGTGCGCAAGGGGCGTCGTGTTGCATAGAACAGGCTGAGGACACCGGTGAGCACGAAAACAGCGATGAACACCATGGCTTTGCGGTTTGCCGCTGCGATTTTTTCATTCAGGGAGCCCAACGAAAGCCCGACAACGGCAAAACCCTTGACGCCCTCGTCTGTTTCTATCGGCGTGATCGTATCGATGCGGCCCCGGGTAAAGTGGTAAGACCATGGGCTGGCTGCCTGAGCCTGGCTGACGCGAAAAACATCCCAGGCTATTTCTGCCCCTGAAGACGCGAGAACCCGTCCGGAATCATCGTAGATGATAGCAAATTCAACATCAGACTGCTGCATGATCGCTTCGATCTGCTCTTGCAGGCTCTCGACATCCATGAAGAGCAGAGCGACTTTCGAGTTATAGGCCATGTTCTGAGCCAAAATGCGGCCACGATTGGCATATTCCTCTTTCAGGTTTTTATTCGCGCTATATTGAATCACAAAGACCAGAGCGATCGAAAAAAACAGGATGAAAAGAGAACTGAAGATGAGTAACTTTTTTTTAATGCTCATACTCCTGTATCCAGGTTAAAAGGTCTGAAAATTCACATATTCTGAAGCGTTCACTCATTCTGCAGGAATCCGGCTTGCCTGTTCCGCATTCTTCATAAGCCTATGGCCAACGCAAATGTTTTTCCTGGCTTCTACAACAGAGGCCTCCCCTCAATGACTGCTTACACATGCAACAGATCAGGACGTGTCCGTTCAGTTCATGACAATACTGGCAGAGTTGCTCAGTTGCTCGCCCGGGTGCAGCCCGAGCATGTCGGCTGCTTTCTGATTGATATAAACTTTCATCTCGCCGTTTTCTATGCGGGCCGCTAACGTAGCGCCTTTTTTCACCTGCTCCGGATCATACGTGACCAAAATTATTTTCGAGGTCACAGCTTGCTTGATCAGGTATTGGGTGGCGCTTTTATAGTTCAACACTTCGTCCGGGAAAACCCAGACGGCATCGGCTTTTTCCTTTTTTACCAGAGCCTTGAAGTTTTTTGCCAGGTTTTGTTTTTTGCGCGTATCATAAAGAACGATCTTGATTTTAAACTGCGCACTTATCCGTGACAAAACTTTTGGCAGGGCTGCCCGGTTTTCCAGATTACACAATATCCCGATGCGTTTGATATCCGGTTTGATCTGTTTCAGCAGATACACCTGCTGCAGGGGAGAGAGCTGCTTGATGGCAGAACCGGCTTCCTGTCCGGTGAGCTGACCTGCGGGCAGGCCAGCGAATAAAAAGATGGCAGATAGAAATATGTCCCTGGCTGTTCTCTTCATGGTTGCGTCCTCGTCATCTTGCTATGTGTAAGTGCATCGATTTCATGTTGAAAGAATCGACGATTTGGAGATAAATTAAACCCGGAATTCAAATCAGACGAAAAAGTGGGCACTACTGCTCCATAACGGAACGCATGCATGATCTCTGCGACAGGGAACTCTGCTCTGCTTTCCTTGCGTCCGGCGCTGATTATTTGTAAAGAAATCCGGGTATCCAGTTTACTCAGCAAACCGGGCCTGGCCCGGATAGCGGCATCTGTCATTCCGGCCAGGCGAAGCGCAGAGCCGGAATCTCATCTTTTCCGGCACGTGCCTGAGCCTGGGAGATTCCGGTCTTCCCCTGCGGGGAAACCGGAATGACAGCTTTGGTGTAGTCGGCACGTGCTGTTGCCAGGCGGTCTGGTGAAAAGATGCAACCGTGCTGAGTTAAATGGATAACCGAGTGAAGAAATCCAGCTAAGGTTTCATTGCATTTCAGGGCGGTATTCCGTATTCTTAACGTGAAAAATTTACAGTGCGGCACAATGCGGCATACGATGTGTTATGTTTCCCACGTGCGTTGCATGCAGTGATGCTTTGCGAAGAAACCGGGTTAGAGTAAGAATACTCAGGGTATCCTGTTAACTCAGCAAACCGGGGCTGGATACCGGCATGTGTCATTCCGGCCAGGCGAAGCGCCGTGCCGGAATCTCATCTTTTCTGGCATGTGCCTGGGTCTGGGAGATTCCGGTCTTCCGCTGCGCGGAAACTGGAATGACAGTTCTGGTGCGGGCACGTACTGTGCCCTGGCGGACTGGCTGAAAAGGTGCAGCCGTGCTGAGTTAAATGGATAACCCGGTGCATGCTGAGTTAACGACATAACCAGACAAGAGTACGGATCTGATCACCCCATCATCCATTTCATTCAGGCAGGAGTATATGAATCCGATCAGGTTGAAGAAATCGACTGCGATAGTGGTACCGGCAAACAAGAGATTGTTGTACAGGGGAATGCATGGGCTGGTTTTCTGGAGCATCGTTGCGCTCTTTATCCAGAGCAGCATCCTCGCCCAGTCCCGGCTCGATCCGGAGCTGTTTCCACAGCCTGAAGAGCTGAAGCCCAACGTCGAATTCTGGAAGATGATCTATGGCAAGTATGGCAACGATCAGGTTTTGATCCATGATGCTGAGGACCTGTCCGTCATCTATGAAGTTGTCGATTTTGATGATCTTTTTCTCAATCACGAAAAGTTGAGTTTGAAGACCAAGTGGAAAAAGATCGATAAAATCAAGGACGCCTATCGCGATGCTCTTCGGCGGCTGGCCAGAAAGCTGAGCCGTAACCAGACATCTTTTTCTGATGAGGAAAAGAGACTTCTCGCTCTCTTCGGTGCAGATGCAAGCCCGCGCAGGCTGCGACGTGCGGCAAACCAGATCCGCGGGCAGCAGGGGATGAAGCACCGTTTTCTGCTCGGCATCAAGCGTTCCGGGCTGTATATGGACAAGATCAAACGCATTTTCAAGAAGCACAACCTGCCCGAACCCCTGGCCTATCTTCCGCATGTTGAGTCATCGTTCAATTATCGCGCTTATTCCAGGCTTGGTGCTGCTGGACTCTGGCAGTTTACCCGCGGCACCGGCAGGCGATTTATGAAAATCAACTATACCGTTGATGAACGCATCGATCCGATCAAGGCGACGGAAGCAGCCGCAAAGCTGCTCAAACACAATTACAAGGCTCTGGGCTACTGGCCCATGGCCCTGACAGCCTACAACCACGGCCTGAACGGCATGAAAAGGGCCAAAAAGCGCTTTGGCAAGGACATCGTCAAAGTGGTCAAACATTATAAGAGCAGGATTTTCGGTTTTGCTTCGCGCAACTTTTATGCAGAGTTTCTGGCAGCTTACGAGGTGGCGACAAACTATCGCGCTTATTTCGGCGAGATTGAATTCCATAAGCCTGCAGACTACGAGACCTTTACTACCAAAAAATATTACAGCGTCAAAACCATCCTGGAAACCTTCAAACTGGATCTCGAAACGTTCCGGGAGTTTAACCCTGCTCTCAGGCCTCCGGTGTTACAGGGCCGCCGGCGTATCCCGCGCGGATATACCCTGCGGATCCCGCACCGCCCGGATGTCGATGCCCGTTCTTTATGGGCCAGTCTGAAGCCCGAAGATGCCTTTTCCGAGCAGGTTCTCGATGACTGGTATAAAGTCCGCCGGGGTGATAATCTCAGCCGCATCGCCCGCCGCTACCGTATCAGCATGGACGCGTTGATGAGTTTCAACGAGATCGATGATCCGCACAGGATTTTCGTGGGTCAGATTTTGAAAATACCCCAGAGCCCAGCGGTTGTAGCCGCACGGAAGAGAAAATCCAAGTCTGTCCTGGTTGCCGATGCCAGCGCTGCAGCCCCTCCCCCAATGAAAAAGCGGCCTGACATCAAACCCTCGCAGCCAAAGAAGGTCATGGCTGCGCCGCCGGTTGAGCTTGCCAGCGGATTATCCACGCCGGCTGATATCGTCGCGCCGCCCGGCATGACCGTGGAGCTCACGGGCAGCGATGGGGCGCAGGTCGTTTTTGTGCCGACGCAGGAGTACGGCAAACATCAGGAGCAGCCCGGTGTCGAGGCCTTTGTGCCCCAGCCGGCCTCGGAGTGGATAACCGTGGAACCAGACGAAACCCTGGGGCATTTTGCGGAGTGGCTGAATGTACCAGCGCGCACGCTGCGGCGTATCAATGGCCTGGCGTTTGGGGAAGAAATTCAGGTCGGGCAGAAACTCCGGCTGACGTATGATCGCGTTGCACCGGAAGAGTTTCAGCGCCGGCGTTATGAGTATCAGCAGAGTATCCGCGAGGATTTCTTCGCCTCCTATTATGTCGAAAGCGTGGTGACGCATACAGTACGCCGCGGTCAGTCCCTGTGGTACATCACCAACAGACTCTATGATGTCCCCCTGTGGCTGGTGATGCAGTACAACGTCGGCAAGAATCTGCAAGACCTGCACATCGGCGACAAAATTACCATTCCGGTCGTTGCTGAAATTCCGGGCACGGAATACCGGCCCGCACCCTGAGGTTTTCTCCGGCCGGGGACGGTTGATATGATGAAAAGCCCCTGTTTGCTTCGTGCAGCAGGGGCTTTTTCATTTTATCGAACCGAAAGACTTGTAAACCGGCCGCAAGAGACTATATTGTAGCACAGGCCTGAGAGAAGAGAATTCGTGTTCATCTTTCCCCCGGGTAATGCGGATTTTGAAAATAAACAGGGGCCCGGCCATCTGCCGGCGGAGCAGATGGCTGGCAGAAAACCGATCACTGTGGAGGCAGCGAAGCAGATGAAACGATATTTGATGGTACTTGTGGTGGGTATTGCCGGCGTTGTTGGCTGCAAGGCACCCGGCAGCGGGGAGGCGCCGGCTGTCATGACCGGTCTGGACCGCGTCGTAGCGGGCGAGGTCAGCGTTCTCGATGGTTTGCGGGTGGGCGTGATTACCAACCAGACCGGTCGAACGGCAGCAGGCCGGCATATTGCAGATGTGATCATGGATGATCCGGATATTACGCTGGTCGCGCTTTTCGGCCCGGAGCACGGCATACGTGGAAAGGCTGAAGCAGGCGATAAAGTCTCCACCGGGCATGACAACAAAACCGGAGTACCGGTTTACAGCCTGTATGGTGCAACGCGCAAACCTGCCCCCGAAATGCTCGCCGGCCTCGATGCTCTGGTTTTCGATATACAGGATATCGGGGCGCGGTTTTATACCTACATCAGCACCATGAGCCTGGCGATGGAAGCGGCTGCGGAAAACGATCTCCGGTTCATCGTGCTGGACCGTCCCAATCCGATCGGAGGAGAGCTGGTGGAAGGGCCGGTGCTCGATCCCCGTTTTCGCAGTTTCGTCGGCATTCACCCGATTCCCGTGCGCCACGGCATGACTGTGGGTGAGCTGGCCAGAATGTTCAATGAGCAGGGCTGGCTGGCCGGAGGCGTCCGTGCAGAACTGACCGTTATCCCCATGCGCGGCTGGAAGCGGCACATGCTCTGGCAGGAGACAGGCCTGCCCTGGGTCGCCCCGTCACCCAATATTCCGGATGCAGAGACGGCTCTGCTCTACCCGGGAATCGGCTTGCTGGAGATGACGAATGTTTCCGAGGGCAGGGGAACGCGACAGCCGTTTATCCTTTTCGGCAGCCCCTGGATGAGCAGTTCGGCCATGATCAGCCGCCTGCGGCAGGCCGGGCTGCAGGGTGTGCGCTTTTCTCCGGCCAGCTTCACGCCGGTCGATATCCCGGGCATGGCCACGCGCAATAAATTTGATGGCAGGCTGTGCAATGGCGTCAGGATTTCTGTTGAGGACGGACACCAGTTGCGCTCGGTACGCCTGGGGATGCACGTTTTGACCAGCCTGCAGGCGCTCTACCCGGACAGTCTGCGCATTTGGCAGCGTCGCGTCGAACGCATGCTTGGACGGGATGATATCTGGCAGGCGCTGATGGAAAATGTACCTGCCGATACGATCATCGCGCGCTGGCAGCCAGGGCGTGAAGAATTTCTGGAAAAACGGGCAAGGTCTTTGCTGTATGAGTGATAGACAAGGAGGGATGGCGCGAACACTGCTTGTTTCCCGCAATGTGCGCTGTTTCCAGCCAGATACTGGTACAGATGTGCGCAGATTTTGCAGTGGCCTCCCGGGCGCGGTATCCGGGAAGTTCATGAGCTGAAAAATCCATGGATTGGCTCTGGATCGGTTGCACGCTTTTACCCGAAAACCGGCGGCGGATGAGTTTTTCAGATCAAAACAAGCTGTCTGTATCATGCGGAACATGAACTACGATTCCGTAACCTGAAAGAATGATTCGAGATGTTTTTGTAGTTTCATCGAAACAGGGGCACACCAGATTTTTTGATTTTTTTTGCACGCTTTGCGGGCAGGGCTGTTGAGGGATTTATTGGAACGGTGTGAGGACGAGCGCACCACAATGTTTCTGGCACTCGAGGGCGGTGACCGGGAAAAACATCAGCACCTGGAGGCATCATGCAGCTCAGCATCGACTGGTATTCTGTCGTCATGAAACACACCTGGTCTATTTCCCGCGGTTCATGGGATGAAGAGACGATCTACAAAGTCACCTTGATGCAGGATGGGGTTTCCGGCATCGGTGAGTGCTGTACCGTGGAGCGGTATGGCGAGAGCGATGAAGTGATCGTGGCCAGTTTTGAAGCAGCACGCGAAGTGTTTGCCGGGGCAGACCCCTGGCAGTATCGTGCTCTGGAAAAGAAATTGCGCCGGGTTATCCCCTCGGCGCCGGCGCGCGCGGCCCTCGAGATGGCATTGCTCGACTGGATCGGCAAGACTCTTGATTTGCCCCTGTACCGTTTCTGGGGTCTGTCCCGCGAAGAAATTCCTCTCTCCTCATATTCCATCGGTATCAGCTCGGATGAGGAAATCCGTGAAAAACTTGCCGAAGCAGCCTATGATCCCATCCTGAAAATTAAAGTCGGCACTGATCATGATGAGGATGTTCTTGCACTGATCCGCAAGGAGACACCGCGCACCCTCAGGCTGGATGCCAACGAAGCCTGGGAAAGCGTGGATGAAGCGCTGAAGAACATCAACAAGCTGGCGCGCTTCGGGATCGAGTTCATCGAGCAGCCGATGCCTGCCGGTGATCTCGATGCAGTGGCCGAGTTGCGGAGAAAATCTCCGATCCCCATCATCGCTGATGAAGATTGCCATACCAGCGCAGATATCCCTCAGCTCGCCCGCGCGTATGACGGGATCAATATCAAACTGCTGAAGTCAGGCGGATTGCTGGAAGCCAGACGCATGATCGGTCTGGCGCACACTTTTGGGTTGGAGGTTATGCTCGGTTGTATGCTGGAGACCTCGGTCGGGATTGCCGCAGCAGCGCACATAGCTCCGGCAGTGGAGTATATCGATCTCGATTCACACCGTCTGTTGGCAGAAGAACCCTATCAGCCGATCCGTATGGAGCACGGAAAAATCAAGCTCACGGAGCGCCCCGGCCTTGGAATCTCCCCGGCCGGCCGCCGGAAGTCTTCCTCCAGAAAAGTAGCCTGGCCCGGTAAAGGAGTCTCTGCTTCACTGTGAGGCCGGGTCACTTCTCCTGTCGCGCATGAATCATCACATCCACTGGTGTGGGGCTGCGAAAAACCGCCTCAGGGAGTGCATCGAACACCGCGATATCGCTGTGACGGCGCTCCCCCCGGTCGTCCGAAAGCAGGATGTCGCCGTATCGGCGCCAGTTTTTCCACGGCGTAGAAAACCGCGGCTTTTCGTCGCTCCGCTTCAGATAAAAATCCCACTGTTTTACCAGCCGGTCCCTGGTGCTCACATAGACATGGTACTTGTTGTCCGGCGTGTCGCCGACCTCGGAAAATGTCAGTTCGAGCACATCGGCGGCCTCGCCGGCAGCAGTTGTGTCTGCACCGAGATACCGCAGTGTCACGCCGCTGTCCTTCAGCTTGTAGGGCATGAACATCCAATACGAGTCATTGATCCAGGCGCTGTGTGTCTTTTTCAGAATTTCACGCAAAGAGTCCGGACTGGTTACTTCCCGGCCTGCAATCCATGCCCGGCCTTCGTTCGT
>DRLW01000470.1 GCA_011375275.1 Bacteroidota bacterium | reverse complement strand
TGGCAATTATTATTGCGGCAAGCGAAAACACCAGTGGCAAAAGCGGCCACATAAAGATGAGAGTTTGATTTTTTCTTACTATAGTTCGTAATTCTTCGGGCAGGCTTTGCAGCAACAATGCTGGTAAACCGATCAAAAAGATCAGCAATGTGATAATGGCATCAAATGAAATGTTCATGATCCATCTTCCCCTGGTTTCTGGTTTTTCAGAACTCTGTCAATAAGTTTGAGAAGTACATCACTGCCACTGCCGGGGACTTTTTCCTGGTATGTAGCAATCCCAAGCTTCTTGAGGTCTTCGCCGATCTCGTTTTCTCGTTCGACTGAAAAAACCGCAAACTGCACGGTGTTGACCCATAGAGGTGGATGGGGAAGATCGGCACGGTATTCCCAGCTTTTGTCAAAAAGCCATCTCAGAACGAGCAAGCCCAGTTTTGCCTGTGAGGCATCTGATCCGTTATCCTGGTACCGTTTGATCCAGAACTCATCCTCGCCCGGAGGAATCCGGATATCCATGATAACGACGTCAAAAGTATTGCTCGACAGCATGCGAACAGCCGAAGTCGCGTCTTCTGCCAGAGAGAGATGAAATTGCCTGGCCCGATAAATCGGCCCGACGATTTTGGCCAGATCAAAGCGCGCGCTATCCTCCACCCATAATATGCGTTTTCTTTCCCCGGACATAACGGTTCCTTTCCTGATTGATGTTCATCAATGTGAAGCGGACGGGTGTGTTGTAACCTGAAAAGTTCAGCACCCTGATAGAGTGACACTGTTAAGGTATAAAAAAGTCGATAGTAACGATTCAGCCAGCCTGACTCTGCAACAGAAAGATGAAAAAGCAGCCATTCCTGTTTCCCCGGACGGCACCGCTCATTCAGAAAAGCCCCCGGTACTCCGCATGATACCTGACGGGATGGTGCGAGCAGAAGTTCGTTCCAAAAGGACTGACAGCGGGGGGCCTGTCGAGTTTCTCCATGTGCTTCGGCTCACCGCTGTGTGTGGGCTGCTGACCGTTTCTTAAATTTACCCCGTTCTCCCTGCATCAGGCACGGGTTTTTTTGAAGAGGTTGAATTAAAGCTGTTCAGGCAGGATCAAGGTCACGGTCGTGATAAAGGGTTGATCGTAGTACCCCTCATCCGCCTCAGAGAGTGTCGAATACTTGTGTGCGGGACGGCTGGTTACTTCGATATCCCCACCATGTCTGCGAGCAACTTCGCGGGCGTCTGTGAGCCCTATGCCTGTCCCCAGTCTGCCCCGGTCTGTCGAAAGCCTGCCCCGGTATCCCAGCTTGAAGATATGCTCGTCTTCGATTTCCCGCCTGCTGATGGCAACACCCCAGTTCTCTACGATGATGTGGATGTTTTTCCCGCTGCGGTTGATATCGATACGGACCCATGGTTGCGTCCCGCGGGAGCGTTGCCAGGAATACTTGATGGCATTGTGCAGAACATTCCCGACGGCACGTTCAAGCTCCCGCATAACGCCATAGACAAAGGCTGTGCCGATATGGTTGTTTTTTTTCAGGACCACCCGGCGCGCGTGGGCGAAATCATCCATTTGCGTACGGGCACTCTCAAGCAGCTTCTCGACAGAAATCGTTTCCTTTGTTTCTGCCTCGCGTTGATTAGAAGTAACAAAATCGCGAAATGCTTTCAGAGTATAGTCAACCTGGATGACGGCATCCCGGGTTTTGACTACTTCGATCAACGTCGTGATGCGTATGATCTCTCTGAGGTCCTTTTTGGCTTCGCGCAATAGCTCTTTGGGGATTCTGTGAGGTTGGATTCTATTTATAATTTTGATTGCATCCCTGCTGGCATCGCGCAGGGTTGGTGGCCGGTGTTCTTTGATGGTGATGTGCTCTTTATAATTTTGCAGAAAGTCCTGAATTCCTTCTAAATCCTGCCAGGATTTTTCCGGCAAGACTTGCTTTTTTATTTCGCTGCTGATTTTTTCCAGCAGTTTTTTTACTGAGCGTGCTGCAATTTCAGCAGGTCGTTCGAGTTGTTTATCCACTTCAGACCAGCTTTGCAGGCCGGTTTGGTGAAAGGGGTTGGGCTCCAGCATGTCCAGGCAGGAGTCGAGCACGCGGGTGACCATGAAGAGTGTGCTGGTGTTGGCATGCATGACGCTGCCGATATCAAAAATGAGGGAGTCGACTTTTTCCTGCAGCTCTTTGCGGGCGATTTGCTCTTTGTGTTCCTCGGTGAAATCTTCTATCGAGCCGATATACCCGATCGTCTTGCCCCCTTGTTCTGAACGGATACTCCGGCAACTGATCTTGACCCATTTATCCTGCCCCTGAACACGAAAACAAATCACCTCGCCACGGAGGATTTCACCCTGTTGTTCAGCCTTCTTTACCTTTTGTAATATCCCGTTACGTTCGTCCTCGTTTGAGTAAAAATTCTGGATCGATATGCTCTTGATATCTCCTTCCAGCGGAAGCTGAAGCAGCATACGTGCCTCTTCGTTGCAAAAAATAAACGCACCGTCTTCAAGTACTGCATAGACACCAACCGGTATAGAGTGGATGCCAACAAGAATGATACCTCCTCGTCCCGGGATCTCAATACGAGCAGATTCCAGTTTATTGCGGATGAGCTCAGCGGCCGCTGTTTTGGCGAGTTCGGTCATGGCACGAACCTCCTGTTGTGGGCCTGGTGAATAGCCGGACATCATTGATGAGAAGATGAAAAGTACTGCCCCTGTACGATTCAGATTGTAAGGTGAGAAGAAAAGGGTGTATGGTGTTTAAGTAAAAGTAACAATAAAAATACAAACCATGCAAAAGATTTTTGAAAATGCTGCAGGTTATCCCCACGAATCTACCGTTTGTCCGGCGTTGGTATCCGTTTATCAGTTGATATTTGGTCCCTTTCATATAAAGACCGTATTTTCTGCCGTAAATCCCGTATGATCCAGCCCGTACACCTTGCGCGAAGGAGGAGAGTAATCATGCGGGTGAACGCTCAGGCTGTCTGTTTGAAGTTTGAAAACCTGTGTATTGATGGATTTTCAGACTTTGCCACCACATAGGTTTAAGGAGATACTGATGAGAAAAATTTTCTGGTTTTTATCACTGTTTATCTGGGCTTCTCCCGCCTGGCTTACTGCTCAGCAGGGCACTATTGCCGGGCGGATTATCGACATGAGCGATCGTCAGCCCATGGTTGGTGTCAACGTTATCGTGCAGGGGACACAGCGCGGTGCTGCCTCGGCTGCTGACGGTTCTTATCGCATCGAGCACATGCCTGCCGGCGTGTACACGCTGGTTTTCCGCATGATCGGTTACGAGCAAAAAACCGT
>DRLW01000469.1 GCA_011375275.1 Bacteroidota bacterium | reverse complement strand
TCTGTTTATGAAGACGATAAGCGGGTTGGTTATATGGGCTTTGAAATCGACATGCGCCCGCAGAAAAAATTGGAAAAGCGCATTTTACAGAGCGAACGGCTGGCTGTGATCGGCAAGATGGCGGCAAAAGTTGCCCATGAAATCCGCAACCCGCTTTCCTCCATCAGCCTGAATACAGAGCTTCTGGAGGACGAAATCCGCACCGAGTTTGGCGGTCTGCCGGAAGAGGCTGAGACGCTGCTGAAAACGATCATCGGTGAAGTGGATCGGGTGGCGAATCTTTCGGAAGAGTATCTGCAATTTTCACGCTTGCCCGAGGCAGAGATCACCCTGTGCCATATCGATGACCTGGTGCGCGATGTGGTGGAGTTCATCGAGCCTGAGGCCAATACTGTCGGCATCCAGATCATCACGAAAATACAGGAGGATATCCCTCCCTTCCCATTTGATTATCAGCAAATCCGCCGCGTGCTGCTCAATCTGTACCGCAATGCCATAGAAGCGATGAAAAATGGTGGGCTGATCCGCACAGAAGTGAAGCTGCTCGGTGAAGATGTGGAAATCCGTATCGCCGATACCGGGGATGGAATCCCTGATGAGTATGGCAAGAAAATTTTTGATCCCTTTTTCACCACGAAAGACCTTGGTACAGGCCTTGGCCTGGCAATCACCAAGCAGATTATCACCGAACATGGTGGTAAAATATCTTATGAAAGTCGGCTCAAAAGCGGGACGACTTTTATCATCCGTTTACCTTTGAATGCCTCGGAAGAGGGCCAGGAAACCCGGGAGAACCAGAGTGTCAGATAACAGCCAATATACCATCCTCGTCGTCGATGATGAAAAGAGTGTGCGCGAGTCAATCGGCAGGGTTTTAAAGAAAGAGGGCTACTCCGTCAGCCTGACGTCCAACGGCCACGAAGCTCTCGATATACTCGAGAAAAATCATATTTCTGTGGTCATGACAGATCTGCGCATGCCAGAGATGAGTGGTATCGAACTGCTCGAACATGCGAAGAGAGAGTTCCAGGACATCGAGGTGATTCTGATCACCGGTCACGGTACCATCGAAAAGGCTGTAGAGGCCATGAAGCTCGGCGCCTATGACTTCATCACCAAGCCATTCAAGCGTGCTGAAATTCTCAGCTCCGTGCGGCGGGCTATTGAGAAACATACACTGGCTTCGGAAAACAAATTTTTGCGCGAGCAACTGGAAAAGACCAATGAATCGCGTCTGGTTTTTATCGGCGAAAGCCCGCAGGTTCAGAACGTCATCAAGCTGGTTGAAAAAGTCGCACCGCTGCCTTCTACGGTGCTGATCACAGGTGAGAGCGGAACGGGTAAGGAGATCATCGCCCGCATGATCCACAACAAGAGCCCGCGCGCCAATCGCCGTTTCGTTGCTGTCAACTGTGGCGCCATATCGGAAAATATCATCGAAAGCGAGCTGTTCGGGCATGTGAAAGGGTCCTTTACCGGCGCGACACGCGACAAGGAGGGGCTGTTCAAAATCGCATCCGGAGGCACGCTTTTCCTCGATGAAATCAGTACCCTGCCGTTGAATATGCAGGTGAAGCTGCTGCGTGCCCTGCAGGAACAGGAAATTCGCCCTGTCGGCTCTACACGTTCTATCTCCGTCGATGTTCGCATCCTCGCGGCCAGCAACAGGAATTTGCAGGATGAGATGGAAGCCGGGAATTTCCGCGAGGACCTGTATTATCGTTTGAATGTCGTTGCCCTCAATATCCCCCCCCTGCGCGAGCGCCGCGATGACATCCCCCACCTGATCAAGCACTTCATCGCAAAATTCAACCATGAGCTGAACAAATCCGTTACCGGAGCCAGCCCGGAGACGATACAGATGCTGATGAACTATTCCTGGAAAGGCAACGTCCGTGAGCTGGAAAATGCCATCGAACACGCGATGATTCTGTGTGATACCGAAGAGCTGCGTCCGGAGAATCTGCCGCACCATTTTTTTGCAACCAAGGTCAGCCAGTTGACGCACCAGCAGGGTCTGAAAGAATCGGTCATGGAGTTCGAGCGCTTGCAGATCACCAATACCCTGGCGCGCGTGGATGGCGATAAAAAGGCTGCTGCGGAGCTGCTCGGCCTCAGTCTTTCTTCCCTGTATCGGAAAATGTCTGAGTTGCAACTGGATGTCAAGGAATACGGCCACAAGGATTCCTGAAAGTGAGAATCACCTGTTGGCCCTTTGCCATTATTGGGAAAGGCTATTAACAATATTTCTAATAACTTGCAGGTATGTTACCGCGCTATAATTTTTTCTTATGGTGATAGGCAGCTTTGTTTATCGGCGCCTCTGCTTTTATTCCATTTGCTCAATCTTGGAGCAGTGGCACTATAATTGTAATAATTGCCACAATTCTTATTTCTCGTGCACAACAATTTTGACGATAGATGTGATATGAGTTACCCCGATTTATTCGAAACGTGCGCGCCGGCCAGGATAAATCGGGATAACTGAACCTTCCTTCCGGAGTGTGTGGTACACCAAGAATTTTATCCCGTATGGTGCATAAAAATAGCGTTTCGCGCGGGATGACTGAAAAATTTTGCTCGATGAAGTACTTCGTACCAGGTGTCTCATAAAATGTGGCTTACGGCAAATTTTTTCGGGTTTGTGAATTTTTCAGGCAAGTAAACGTGTGTTATGAAGAAG
>DRLW01000468.1 GCA_011375275.1 Bacteroidota bacterium | reverse complement strand
CGAGACAATCGGGACAAAAAAATCCGGCAATGCAAATAGTGTTGATGATAACAGGCACGAAACCCATAGGGGCGACCGGCGGGGCGCCCCTACTGATGACACGTGTTATGATGCTTTATTTGTGAAGAAACCGGCTCTGCCGGAAATCGGCTGAATTTTGCTTACCTAATAATATCGCAACGCTGACTGATGTGGTGATGAAATGTCGGAATGATCACTTTTTTTCAAACACTGCAACAGGATGGGACGCATTCAGAAAAGCTTCAAGGATCAGGGCGCTGGCTGTGCTTGAACGAGGCAGTTCCGATATGGGTGCGTGCCTGCGGGACAGGGGGGAGCCAGTATCTCGTTTAGCTCGTCTCCTGCGGCTGGAGCGGTGTGAGGGGATAGAGCAGATCCCGGTATTTCACGCTGTATTTCTTCACGTCCTTCGGTGCATTTTACGGTTCGAAACATTGTACGGCAAGACAGCAGCCGGAACGTCTCCAGCTTTTCTGATATGAATAAAGTGGGTTAAAGATGTAAACCAAAGTGACGATATCCAGCATAGAGAACGACCACTCGAACAGCATCTCCGCCAGGGCCGGCAGAGACTGTCTCAGGTCATAATTCACAGTATTGCCATTTCCCAATCATGGAGGATTCAGATGGCTCTTCGCGTTCAAAACAACATTGCTTCGCTTACGGCGAACAAAAACCTGGCAAGGACGGTTACAGGGCTGACCTCATCCCTGGAAAAACTGTCTTCAGGTTTCCGAATCAACCGCGCGGCTGACGATGCTGCAGGCCTTTCCATTTCTCAGAAATTTCGTGCTCAGGTCGCTTCCCTTTCGGTTGCTTCCCAGAATGCCACGGAAGCAAGCTCCGTACTGCAGGTAGCAGAAGGTGGTATTGAGCAGATCTCCAACATGCTGACCCGTTTGAAAGAATTGGCTACACAGGCAGCATCATCAAACTCAGACGGAAACCGAACCGAGATTGACGCTGAAGCTTCGCAGTTGCTCGCAGAAATCGACCGGATTTCCACCTCGACAGAGTACAACAGTGTCTCACTGCTCGATGGCTACGGTACCAAGAGTTACTCCGGTTGTGTGGATACAGATGTCGGTAACATCTACGACTTCGATATCGGCAGCGCCACTACGGGTACGTACACGGCCTCTTACAACACCACGACCGATGTGCTGACCCTGACTTTTGGCAGTACCACGGAAACAGCAACACTGACAACCGGCTCGACCATCACTTTCTCGAGTCTGGGTATTTCGTTTAAAACCACGGGCGCGTTTACAGATACCAACGGTTCCGCCTTCCCGACCTTCACAGTGTCGAGTACAGCATCGACGTTCCAGATTGGTGATACCAACGCTGCTGACAAGCAGTTGACTTTTTCCATCTCGAGCGTACGGAAAAGTGATCTTGGCTTGACCAGCCTGAGTCTCGCAACTCAGAGTGACGCGCAGACCGCATTGACCACGATCGACACAGCCATCGATACGGTCAACACGATCCGGGGTGATATTGGTGCAAATATGAACCGCCTCAGTTACGCCCAGGCCAATCTCCAGACCGCTATCGAAAACCTCACAGCATCGGAATCGGTGATTCGTGATGTGGACATGGCTATGGAAATGTCTAACTTTACCAAAAACCAGATTCTGCAGCAAGCCGGTGTCGCCATGCTCGCCCAGGCGAACTCGTTGCCGCAGGCTGTTCTTTCGCTTCTCGGGTAACGCAGGGACGCGCTACCTTTAATCAGGATATAAAACAGCAGAGGCCTGATGCCTCTGCTGTTTTACCCATTCTCCAAGAACGGAGGATTGTAAAATGAAGATCACAGATAATACAATCGCTGCTAAACAGAATTTATCAGCGGTTCTCGATGTACGCAACACGGCAGCTAATGGCCAACAAGCCGTATCTGCCGGCAAAAGCACCGTACAAACGTCCAGACCTGCTCAGGCCAAAGGCAGCCAAAGGGATGAACAAGCTGACAACAACTCACAGGCCAGCGCTAATGCTGAACAGAAAGCGATAGCTAAAGAACTGAGCACTGAGGAGTTACAGGCTGCTGTTCAGGATGCCAACAAGCTTCTGCAGGAAGCCTCATCAAAACAGTTGAGCTTTTTTGTTGACGAAGAGACGGGTAAGCAGGGTGTTCGGATCGTCAACGCTGAGACCCGGGAGGTCATCAAGCAGATTCCCCCTGAAGAACTGTTGAATTTGACGGCACGACTGCAGGAACAAGTCGGTGCTTTGCTGGACCAACGTGCATAAGCGAACCGCTAACCGAAGAGTTTCCGCATGCTGAATGATGGATTGACGACGGTCAGTGGCCTCGTCTCAGGCCTGAATTGGCGAGATATAATCGACGAGCTGATGGCTATCGAGACGCGCAAAATCGACGTCTTCCAGAGCCAGCGGGATAACTATGATGCTAAACTGGCAGAATGGAAATCTCTGAATACCAAGCTGCTGGATCTGAAGTCTCTCGCTGTCAACTTGAGAAAAGAATCGACATATAATATCTTCCGCTCGAGTCTCGCGAGTTCTTCTTCGAAAAGCGCAGAGGATATTCTCAAAGCAACCACGACGAATAAAGCTGCTCAGGGTACCTATAATATCCGAGTCCTGCAAAAGGCGCAATCCCTGAAATTAGGCTCGAAGCTGTTTTCATCCCGGACAGACGGTCTCGGCCTGAGTGGAGAATTCCTCATCAACGGAAAAGCCATTGTTGTTACATCAACAGACACCCTTGAGGACATCCGGGACAATATCAATGATCTCAACACCGGAGGCACTCCTTCCGGAGTTACCGCCACGATTCTGAACAGTGCGGAGGATGAATATCAGCTCATTCTCAGCAGTGATGAAACAGGGGAGGACGGCTTTTCGTTGCTCGATGCCAGTTCGGGTAATATCCTGCAGGACCTGGGCCTGTCTTCGTCGAGTGTCCAGATCAAGAACCGCACCAGTGATGGCGCAAAAAGTGATGCTTTCACCTCATCTGCAACGGCAATCGGTTCGTTGCGCGGGTTGAGTACCATTCCTGCATCCGCTTCGGTTACCATCGCCGGGCAAGCTGTCACCATCGACCTCTCTTCCGAAAGTCTTACAGATATCGCCGCAAATATCGATGCGCTGACCGGTGTTTCTGCTCAGGTTGTTACAGAGACAGACAGCGATGAGAATACCTACTATCGCCTGGATATCAGTGGCACGACATCTTTTACGGACAACAACAATATTCTCCAAACCCTCGGAGTTCTTACAGGTGTCCGGTCTGCGGTAAATGAAATTCACACCGGCAGTAAAGCGAATACAAAAACCAGCGCTGCCGGAGGAGGAGCGATTACCGATTCCACATTGTGGTCTGAAATCAATACCGGCAGTGATGCCAATGATATCAGTGTGAATGACACGATCCTGATCACCGGAAAGGACCGCGATGGCAACAGTGTCAGCACGACATTTACTATATCCAATTTGAGCGAAGCTCTGAATGCGACAGGCGGTTTTCTGGAAAGCATAGAAACAGCCTTCGGTGGCTCGGCAAATATCGATGCCTACATCAGCGATGGTACGGACGGCAATACGGCCGGCCAGTTGGTCGTGAAGGATTTACAGAGTGGGGATTCCCTTCTCGAAGTCAATATCTACAGCAACAATGAAGGTGGCGGAAGTCTTGATTTCGGCACGGTAACAGAGACCGTCAGCGGGCGGGACATGGAGCTTGTGAGCGGGCAGGATGCCATCGTCGAGATCGATGGTTCAACTTATACTCGTGCATCAAATTCAATCAACGACCTGATTGCCGGAGCCACCCTCGACCTTGTTTCGGCGGATTCGTCCACGACTGTTACCCTGGCGGTAAGTCGAGATGTCGATAGCATCAAAGCTGAGATACAGGGGTTCGTCGATGCTTATAATTCGATCATGGAATACATCGGCGGGCAGCTTGCCTATGACGCAGAAAACCAGGAGCCGGGTGGCGTCCTGTTTGGTGACGGGACGCTGAGGTCTGTAAAAGCAGATCTGCTGAACACGGTGCTCGGGTCCATCTCCGGCTTATCCTCATCCTATACCAGCCTCGGGTTAGCGGGGATTAATCTACAGGATGATGGTACGCTCAAAGTCGACGATTCCAAGCTCTCCGGTCTCCTCAGCACCAATTTTTCAGATATCGTCGATCTGTTCGCAATACGAGGCGTCGGCAGTGTCAGCACGCTGAACTTTATCAGCACTGGCCGTGAGACAGTCGCCGGCACCTACGATGTATCGATCACCACAGCAGCGAGCCAGGCAACCGTAACCGGTTCGGTTGATCTTTCGGGCGGGCTTTCAGGTGCTGAAACAGTCACGCTGACCGATACTCTGACCGGCCGTGTCGCAACGATTTCCCTGGATGCGGGAGATACGATAGATGATATCATCTCGAAAATCAATGCTGAGCTCAACGCAGAATACAGCCAGCAATTGACGGCAAGCAAAAATAATACGAAAATCAGTGGTGGTGCGATCACTTCGACGACGACATGGGATGCAATCGACACCACAGGCTCAGGCAGCAATGATATTTCAGACGGAGCCGTGATTTCATTCAGCGGCACCAACAGGCGCGGCACTACGATCGCCGGCAGCTACACGATCAGCGATAAAACAACAGACACGGTTCAGGGGCTGCTGTCAGCAATCGAGTCTGCTTTCAATAATGAAGTTTATGCGACGATTGATACCAATGGCGCGCTGGTGGTCACGGATCGTGAAACAGGAACGAGCCAGTTGGCCTTTTCGGTAGATTCCATTACCAACGGCGGCAGTCTCACCTTCGGCAGCACATCTGTAACCACGACCGGTCGCTACGATGTGCCCATCGAAGCAACGAAAAACAGCAGCAATCAGCTCGTTCTGACGCACAGCAGTTACGGCAGCAACTATGGTTTTACCATTTCTCAGACTGCAAATAACTTGGGCATTACGGATCAGAGCTATGCAGGAGAAGATGTTGCCGGCACGATCAATGGTGAGGCCACGACCGGGAATGGCCAGACTCTTGTCGGGAATAATGGCGAGGCAAATATCGATGGCCTGGTTATCGAATACACCGGCACCTCTACCGGGACGATCGGGACGATCTCGCTCACTTTTGGTGTCATGGAACAGTTTGAACGCAAACTTTTCGGCATAACCGATGATTTTGAAGGTTATGTCAATTATAAAATGGATTCTATTTCCGATAATATCAGCAGGATCGATCGTGAGATATCCCAGTTTGAGACCAATCTTTTACAAAAACAGCAACGACTCATTTCACGGTTCCTCGCGATGGAAACGACGATAGCCAAGCTGAGCGCACAGGGTGCCTGGCTGAGCAGCCAGCTCGGATGATGAT
>DRLW01000467.1 GCA_011375275.1 Bacteroidota bacterium | reverse complement strand
CCGCAGTATCATCGAGTGCGATCCGCCGGCGTTCAAAGTCTCATCTGTGCTGAGGGCCGGGATGAAATGAAAACCATGGGCTGGACAATTTCGCAGGCTCTCGAGGCCTGGGATGGAGCCGTGGATGCGGTATCCTGCGACAAGGTGCTGCAGAATGAGATTGCAGCCGTGGTCATCGATTCGCGCAAGGTTGTGCCGGGCGCTGTTTTTTGCGCCATCCGCGGAGAGCGCTTTGATGCCCATGATTTTATCGAAGAGGTTTTCAAGGCCGGGGCTCTTGCCTGCATCGTTGATAAAAAATGGTGGCAGCAGGCCGGCGATCAGCACCCCGGCCGCGCCTTTCTGGTCGTTGAAGAGACGCTGGCGGCTCTGCAGAGTCTGGCAACCGCATACCGCAGATTTCTCGCTCCGCATGTTCTGGCGATCACCGGCACGAACGGCAAAACTTCTACCAAAGAGCTGGTGGCCAATGTGCTCGAAACCGAGCGTGCTGTTTTTCGGACTGCCGGCAATTTGAACAACCACATCGGCGTGCCGCTGTCGCTTCTGGCCATGCGCCGGCCGGTCGCTGTTGCGGTTATCGAGATGGGCATGAACCACAGCGGTGAAATCGCCCGCTTATGCGAGATCGCCGAGCCGGAGTCCGGTCTGATCACCAATATCGGCCATGGCCACACAGAGTTCCTGGGCGGCGTTGAAGGGGTGCGCCGGGCGAAGCAGGAGCTTTTCGACTGGCTGGCGGCACGCGACGGCCTCGCTTTTGTGAACGCGGACGATGCCATGGTCGTGCGCGCTGCAGCCGATGCCGGGGTGCAGAAACAGCTCACTTATGGTTTTTTTAAGCGGGCACAGGTGAGTGCTGAGGGCGTGCATCTGCAGGAAAACGGATGCGCCGCTTTTCGTTGGCAGGGACATAAAATTCAGCTCGGTGTTCCCGGCTTGCACAACGCTGCTAATGCCCTTGCTGCGGTTGCCGTGGGCAGGGCTTTCGATATCACGGCAGAGCACATCGTTTCGGCTTTGGCCGGGCCGCTGCAGATCGGTGGCCGTATGCGCCGGCTGGAGAGCGCCGGGCGTATCATTTTCGATGATACCTATAACGCCAATCCGGAGTCCATGCGTGCGGGTATCGAGCACATCGCCACACTGCACGCTTCCGGGCGGCGCGTGGCCGTGTTGGCGGATATGCTGGAGCTTGGCGAGCTGTCCGAACAGGCTCATAAGGAGGTGCTGGACTTTGCCCTCAATGCCGGCCTGGATGCGGTTCTGCTGTACGGCCCGCAGATGCAGCAGGCTGCTGCAGCGATCGGCAGCGGAAAACTGCGCTGGTTTGCAGAGAAAAGTGAGCTCGCGCATGCCCTGAAAGAGATTACCGCCGCCGGTGACATCATCCTGATCAAAGGATCACGTGGCATGCAGATGGAGGAGATCATCGACTTGCTGCACAGTTCAAAAAACGGCAGTTGACGAAAAAGAAAGAGCGCGCCATGTTCTATTATATTTTTTATCCCCTGAGCTCCTATATCTCGGGTTTCAATCTCTTTCAGTACATCTCTTTTCGTGCCGCATCAGCAGCAATCACCGCGCTTCTGATCAGTTTTATTTTCGGGCCGGTTATTATCAGGCTGTTGCAGCGAAAGCAGATCGGCGAGGAAATCCGCGCCGATGGCCCGGAATCGCATCAGGCCAAAGCCGGCACGCCGACCATGGGCGGGATCATCATCCTTATCTCCGTGCTGCTGCCCACTCTCCTGTGGGCCAAGGTGATGAATATTTACGTTCTCATGGTCTTGCTGGCCACAGTCTGGATGGGGCTTGTCGGCTTTCTCGATGATTACCTCAAGGTCATCAAAAAGATGCCCAAAGGGCTGATCGGCAGGTACAAAATCGCCGGCCAGGTTTCCCTGGGTGTTATCATCGGGGTTGTCGTGCTCATGGCTTCTGAGTTTGATGGCGTGGCCACGCACACACAGGTGCCGTTTTTCAAAAATTTTGAGATCGATTTTGGCTGGTTGTACATTCCGATCGTTATTTTCGTGCTCACAGCCACCAGCAACAGCGTCAACCTGACCGATGGCCTCGACGGCCTGGCTATCGGACTTGTCGGAATTTCTGCCGCCGCCTGGGCGGTGATCGCGTATGTCACCGGCCGTGCCGACTTCAGTGATTATCTCAATATCCTCTATCTGCCGGGAGCGGGAGAGCTGACGATATACTGCGCGGCACTCGTGGGCGCTTCTCTGGGATTTCTCTGGTTCAATGCCTATCCGGCACAGATTTTCATGGGTGATACCGGAGCACTGGCTCTGGGCGGTGCCCTGGGCACCATCGCCATTTTGCTGAAAAAAGAGCTTTTTCTGCTCATCACCGGCGCGGTCTTCGTCGCGGAAACTCTGTCGGTGATCATCCAGGTCTGGAGCTACAAACATCGCGGCAAGCGTGTTTTTCGCATGGCGCCGCTGCACCATCATTACGAGCTGTCGGGCTGGCCTGAAACCAAAGTAGTGACCCGATTCTGGATCATCGGTATTCTCTTCGCCCTGCTGACTCTGACGACGTTCAAAATTCGCTGACATGAGAAAAAAAATCTACAATATCGATTACGCTCTGCTCATGGCGGTTTTTGCTCTGCTGGCCCTCAGCCTGGCGTTTATCTACACAGCCAGCTCGACCAAGGCTCTGGAGCAATACGGCGATGATGCTTTTTTTCTCAAGCGACAAATGCTGCGCATCCTGCTCGGTGCGATGATTCTCTACCTGACCATGCGTCTGGATTACCGCAAGCTGCTCCAGTTCGGCCCGGTGATGTTCTGGGGAGCGCTGACGCTGTTGTTGCTGCTGCAGCTCGGCCCGGACTCATGGGCGATTCGCGGAACACGGCGCTGGATTTCAGTCGGCGGTTTCGTTTTTCAGCCATCAGAACTGGCCAAGTTCGGCCTGATCCTGATGCTGGCCCGGCTGCTGACTATGAAGGACGCGGATTTGCGCTCCTTTACCGATGGCCTGCTGCCCAATCTGGTGTTGATCGGCCTGGCCTGCGGCGCGATCATGCTCGGGCCGGATACCGGTACCAGCACCATGGTTTTTGCCATCGCCATGGCCATGATGTTCATCGCCGGAGCGCGTCTCCTGCATCTCATCGCCATCTCTGCTGCCGGTCTGACGGTTGTGGCTGCTGCTATGATGATTTTCCCCTACCAGCGCCGGCGGTTGATGAATTTCATCGAATCGTTTCAGGATGGCAATCACATCGGCTGGCAGGTGAAGCAGTCCCTCATCAGCCTGGGAAATGGCGGCTTTGCCGGCATTGGCCTGGGCGAAAGTAAGCAAAAACTGCACTGGTTGCCGGACCCGTTTACGGACTTCATTTTTTCAATCGTCGGCGAAGAGCTGGGCCTGATCGGCACTCTGAGCGTGGTGGCGCTTTTTCTGGTCATTCTGTTCCGCGGCTTTCGCATTGCGCTGGCCTCTCAGGAAGCCGATGCCCGGCTGCTGGCGTCTGGCATGACGGTTTCGATCGTCCTGTATGCGTTCATGAATATCGCCGTCATCACCCATCTGATGCCGACGACAGGTATTCCCATGCCGTTCGTCAGCTACGGCGGCTCATCGCTTTTGATGAATATGTTTGCAGTCGGTGTTCTTTTGAATATCCACCAGCAGAATATGCTCAACCGCAGCCGCGCACGGCGAAAAGTGACCATGCGCAATCGTTCGAAAACCTATGCGTTCGGGTTGTAACTATGCGAGTCGTCATTGCCGGAGGAGGCACCGGCGGCCATCTTTATCCGGGCCTTGCCCTGGCGCAGGCTGTCCTCCGCCGCCATCCGGAAGCAGATATTCTGTTCATCGGGACTGAACGCGGGCTGGAGAGCCGCGTCGTGCCTGCGCATGGATTTGCCCTGTACACTCTCAGCATTCGCGGCCTGCAGCGCAGTCTGAGCATGCAAAATCTGCTGTTTCCGTTCCGGCTCGCCGGCAGTTTTGTGAAAAGCGTTCTGAAGCTGCTTGCCTTCAAGCCCGATCTCGTGATCGGCACAGGCGGATATGTCGCCGGGCCACCGCTTTTCGCCGCAAAATTGTTGCGCATTCCGGCGGTGATTCAGGAGCAGAACAGCTATCCCGGTCTCGTCAACCGCCTGCTCGGCAAGCGGGTTGACGCGGTCTTTCTCACTTTTGCGGCTGCCCGGCCCTTTTTCGCCGGGCAAAAAAATATTTTCATCACCGGCAACCCCGTGCTCATGGGCCGCGCGCAGAAAAGCCGGGAGCAGAGTTGTCAAGAGCTCGGGTTTGATCCGGCACGAAAGACGCTGCTGGTCTTTGGCGGCAGCCAGGGTGCAAAGCGCATCAATGAGATCGTTGCCGGTGCACTCGCACAGATTTTTCAGCTCGATGAGGTGCAAATCATCTGGATTGTCGGGCCGGCCTGGCAGAAAACGTGGCAGCACCTCGAAGCCGAGCATGGCGGCCGCCTGCGCGTTCTCGGTTATGTCGATGACATGGCCTCGGTGTACAATCTGACGGATCTCGCAGTGTGCCGCGCCGGTGCCATGACCATTTCTGAACTCACATTGTTCGGAATACCGGCGATTTACATCCCCCTGCCGGGTGCGACAGCGGATCATCAGACCGCCAATGCACGGGCGGTAGTTGCGGCCGGCGGCGGGCTGATGGCAGCACAGAGCGAGTTGAGTGCGGAAAAGCTCGCTGCGCTGGTCACGGCTGTTTTGACGGATGAGAAGAAATTGCAGGCACTGGCACAGGGGGCACGGGAGCTGGCGCGTCCGAATGCTGCAGAAGAGATCATCAGCCGCTGTGAAAAGGTGGTAGCCTTGCGCAAGGCTGCTCAGTGACTGTTGAAGAGGGCGTACCGGCGCGTTTTGATTTTGCATGATAAGAGCGATGTTCTGTGGTTGGGATGAACCAGAGTCCCGGAGAAGCAGGGCAGTGTTGTGGGATGTGGTTGGGTTTGCGGGTTCAGCCCGTATGGTGCCTATACCGCAAAAGCGGAATCATTAACCGGCCATCCAGTTTTCAAGCAGAGAGGTCTGAGAAGATGTTTACCGGAAAAAATATTTTTGTCCTGACCAGCGCGATTTTGATTTTTCTGCATGTCAGCGTGTGGATTCAGGATAACCATGCTTTTTCCGTCCGCGAGATCCGCATCGCCGGCGCCTCACTCGTGACGGATGAGGAAGTACTCACAGCAGCTAAAATCGACATCAGCTCGCCGATCATGGAAGCTAATGTTGAGACCATCCGCAAGCGTTTGTTGCGTGGCTTGCCACAGGTCATGGACGTGCGCGTGTCGCGCATTTTTCCCAGCACCATTCGCATCGAGCTGATAGAGCGTGATCCGATCGCCATTATTCTCGATAACGGCATCTGGGGTGTTGATTCCGATGGCGTATTGCTGCCCCGTTTCAGCGCCCGGCATGGGCTGGACTATCCGGTGATCACCAATATCCGCCTGCAAAAGTACGTCCCGGGCGAGAAGGTCGATGACACAGGTTTGACTTCGCTGGTGCGCTTTTTGGGCGAGTTGCGCACGCTGAACCCTGCTCTTTACTCTCGCATCTCGGAAGTCACCATTGACGATATGATCGGCGTACGCCTGATCATGCTCGATTACAACGTGCCGGTTCTGATGGGCCACGAGCGCCTGCTGAAGAAATGCAAAGACCTGGAAATCGCCTGGGATTTTCTGTTGAACTCCCGCAAAGCTGCTTCGATCAAGTATCTCGATCTGCGCTACCGGGATCAGAT
>DRLW01000466.1 GCA_011375275.1 Bacteroidota bacterium | reverse complement strand
TTTCTTCATATAGGCCAGGCCGGCTGGATTCCAGCGTACGCTTTCGCCGCCAGGCCGGAGCTGGCTGATAGCAGCACCAGCCCCCGGGAAAGTACCGCTGAGAGCAAACAGACCGCTGCTGCTGACATCGATTTCGGAGCTGATGATGCCGCCGTAAAACAGCTCCAGCCGGCTGCCGGTCTGGGCTTCAGACGCTGTGGCACCGGCTGCGAGCAGCAAAAAGGCTGTCAATCTCTGTAAATAAGCGTACATACGCTACAGGCCGATCCTTGGGAAGGGTTCAAAATAGATGAATAGACAAACAAGACCGCAGGCTTCCTTTGCAGGCAAGTGCCCGGTTCAGCTGCGGATGCGGGAGAGAACGGCTGACTGCAGGAGCAGACTCAGCCCTGCATCAGGCTGCGGCTCACTGACCTTTTTCCCCCTCGATAACGATAAATCCCAAATTCTTGTTGGCTATGGTCAGCCCCACCTTGATGACTCCCTTGATGCTGATCTCCTCACCCTTGAAAGGCACCTTGCCAACAGGCTTCACCCAGATTTCCCCGGTACCGTCATCGATCAAAACCAGACTCTGTTTGAGAAAAGGTACGGCATAGGTCTGCACTACCGTGCCCTTCACCGTGACTTCCTTTTCGTTGAATTCACCCGGATTGGTCCGAATGTCTCCGATCTTTGTCCGTGAGCCGGCACAAGCCGTGAGCAGCAGCAGAAACATGGCCAGCGCTGTAACGATTTTCCGTGTAGCATTCATCGCAGTTTTCCTCCTGATTCTCTATCCTGCACCATAACAGGATTGTACAATAACATGAACCTCACCCGCCCTTTTTGCTGGGTTTCACCATCCAAACTCGCTGTAGTGGATTCCCTTCTGGTATCCTTCTATAGCGTGTCTCACATAAGGAATCACATCCTCGGGCAATTCGCTGACAGGATACCAGGTCAATTCATCACACTTTTCCGGCTCGCAATTGGTAATGTCGTTACCCCATCGCGTTACTGCCATGAAAAAATCTATGCGTTCATCGCTAGACTTCCGATGCATAACATGGACGACTTCCAGATCATCCATTTTCAAACTTACACCAACTTCTTCTTTCGCTTCCCGAAGAGCCGCCTGTGTTACGGTCTCCCCCGCTTCAACATGTCCAGCCACCACACTGTATTTGCCATCCTCATAACCTGTGTTGAAACGGCGAAGTAACAGTATTTGTGCTCCTCGTAAAAAGAATAGATGAACCGCAACTATATTTTGATTTCGCATTGTCACCCCTTGTTGAATTCCTGAGTAGCCGCCCCCCTGAATTATCCGGCACAGTCCCCTGCCAGCGGATGGATGGCAGGAAGAGCGCACTGAATCGTAAGGTTCCTGAAGCGGCAAAGCTGTCGATCACCCGCATTTCAGCGAGCGGGTGCTTGTGAGCAGCCTGCAAAGCCTGCCCGTGCAAGAACATCGACGGTAAATATAAACATGCGCGTAAGCTCTTGTACAGTAAAATATTACAGGCTGTTGGAAAAATTTCCGGCTCTGTGCCAGAACGTGTGGGTTTCCGGGTAGCCGGTTTTTACGCAGCAAACCGGCCTGGCCGGGATCTCATCTTTTCGGGCACTACGAACGTTTTATTCCCGCAGATAGATCGTCACCTTGCTATTGCAAAGCCTTTTTTCTCTCGCTGAGCTCGCTGTGACCGTTGAGTTTTTCAGTTTTTGATTTTTTGCTCTGCACGTTTTGCGTGAGGTCTGTTGCTTTATTTTGAGCTTGTTGGGGCACGCTGAAGCGTGCACCACGAACGTTTTATCCCCGAAGACAGATCGTAGCCCTGCTCTTGCATTCCCTTTTTTCTCTCGCTGAGCTCGCTGTGACCGCTGAGTTTTTCAGTTTTTGGTTTTTTGATCTGCACGCTTTGCGTGAGGTCCGGGCACTGGTCTGTTGCTTCATTTTGAGCATGGCACGCTGAAGCGTGCACTACGAACGTTTATCTCCGCAGATAGGTCGTCACCCTGCTCTTGCATTCCCTTTTTTCTCTCGCTGAGCTCGCTGTGCCCGCAGAGTTTTTTCTGTAATTGTTTTTTTGCTCTGCGGGCACTACGAACGTTTTATCCCCGCAGGTAGATCGTCACCCTGTTATTGCATTCTCCCTTAACTGCTGCTACTGCAACTGCCCCCCTTTATCGCCTGGCATGCTAAATCCTGCTCAACTGCTCTTTTCTGCCAGGGTGCATGCAGTCACATTTTGCCTTGAAAAACGGGCGCTTTCCTATCGTGCGGAAACGGTGGTTTTTGCCTGCAGTTCCCGGCCTTCGCGCAGCCAGCGTACGTCGATCTCATCACCCGGATTGAGGGCGCGCAGGACGGTTGACAGGTCACGCAGCGTCTTGACTTCCTTGCCTGCGAGAGAAATGATGACATCGCCTTTTTTCAGGCCGGCTTTTTCCGCGGCCGAGCCCGGCGTCGTTCCTGTAATGCGCACGCCCGGTCCACTGAAGGCAAAGTCCGGCACCGAGCCAAAGCTGACGCGCCGGCCGCTGCCGCCGCGTGGCCGTGCTTGCTGAGCCGCCTGTTTACCGGCAAACTGCGCTGTCATGGGCTGCTCGCGCCCGGCGAGATATTCCACGGCCTCGCGCACGATAGCAGCGACCTTGACCATCCCGGCTGCATCGATTTTATCAGCCGTATCGCTCGGGCGGTGGTAATCCAGATGCACGCCGCTGAAAAACTGCACCGCAGGCACCTGTGCATCGAGAAAACTTTTCTGATCGCTCGAACCAAAATCATCAGCGACAGACTCAACCTGA
>DRLW01000465.1 GCA_011375275.1 Bacteroidota bacterium | reverse complement strand
GAGGTGCTGACCGCCTGTGATGTCGTCAGCCATCTTCCGATGCGTGGTGAGAAAATTTCTCTCAATGTCAGCGTGGCTTTTGGTATCGCAGCTTATGAAGTGTGCCACCGCCTGTTGTGAACCGCGCAGGAGCGTTCGTAGTGCGCGATTTATCGCTCCCGCAAATCGACAATTCATCGGATTGGCCCGGTGAGATGCAGCTCTGAGAGAGATAAAAAGGGTATATGGGGATGCGTCGCTGCCTGGGTGGCAGTGACGCTGGAATGTCGGGAGGGACGTCACACCGCCGTCACACCGCAGGAGCGGTGTGACGAGAGGAAGAGTCTAGAATTTTTTAATACTATCGGTCATTATTTTTGGCAATCGCGATACATCCAGTCAACCGATGCGGCGGAACGCCGTGGCTTTGATCACCAGAAAAATTTCCCTCCCCGGCTGTAGCTGCAACGCCCCGATAACGCCCTCCGTGATTTCAACACTCAAGACAACCCCCGCATCAGCCTGAACCACGACACGGCTGCCGAGCCGTCTGATTTCCAGCACACGGGCGGGCAGAATGTTGCGTGCCGAAAGTCCTTCAGGCTTGCGGGTGGCGATGATGATCTCCGAAGCCGGGATGTCGAGCAGAATCGTGCTGCCGCTGTCATCGTGCAGGCGCGGCAGGAAAAATGTCGTGTCCCCGGCGCGCGCCGTGCTGATGCCGAGGGTGTCGTCGTGCCCGGTGAGCTCAACGCGGATGAGGTTGCGGATGGTGTCTGTCGTGGTCAGCCCGGATGAAATGTAATCGGCAAGAATTTCCAGCGGCGCCCCCGCAGCCTTGATTGTGCCCTCTTGCATGAGCAGCACCGAGTTGGCGATATTGAGCACGGTGTTGAGGTCGTGAGAGACGTACAGAATCGGCAGGTCGAGCTCCTGCTGCAGGGTTTTCAGTTCTGCGAGCAGGCCGAGTTTGACCGGCACATCCACCGCAGCCAGGGGTTCATCCATCAGCAGCAGGGCGGGCGAGGCCAGCAGTGCCCTGCCGATAGCCACGCGCTGGGCTTCGCCACCGGAAAGGGTATGCGGCGAACGCTGCAACAGCGGTGCGAGGCGAAGCAGCTCGATCACCTGCTGTGGGTGAAAGCGTCGCAGGTGCGCCGGTGTTTTGCTGTAGCCGAAGAGCAGGTTGTCGTGCACCGAAAGATGCGGAAACAGGCGGCCATCCTGAAAAATCAGCCCGGTCTGGCGCTCAAAAGCCGGCAGGCAGATGCCCTGCTCGCTGTCGAAGAGCGTTGTGTTGAACAGGCGGATATGCCCCTGCAGCGGCCGCAGCAGTCCGGCAATCAGCCTCAGCGTGGTGGTTTTCCCACATCCGGATGGCCCGAAAAGGGCGGTAAACCCTTCATCCAGCCGAAAGCTGAGGGCGAGTTGCAACCGGCCGACCCGGGCACGAACATCTACCTGCAAAATATCGCTTTCAGCCATTCGGCTCCTCCACGGGTTGGCGCCACTTGCGCAGCAGCAGCTCAGAGATAATCAACGTGCCGTAGGCAAAAACAATCGAGGCCAGGATCAGCAGCAGCACCTGTGTGTCGCTGCCGGCCTGGTTCACAGCAGAAAAGATAGCCAGGGGAATGGTGCGCGTTTCTCCGGGAATGTTGCCGGCGACCATGATGGTGGCGCCGAACTCCCCCAGACTGCGGGCAAAGGCCAGCAGCGCCCCGGCGATGACGCCATTTGCAGCAAGGGGGAAAGTGATTTTCCAGAAGACCTGCCACGGAGTGGTGCGCAGCAACAGGGCTGCTTCTTCGTAACGCGGATTGACATTTTCGATGGCGACACGTACGGCGCGCACGAAAATAGGAAAGGAAACAACCGCTGCCGCCAGCGCTGCTGCCTGCCACGTGAACACGAGGGAAAAGCCAAACCAGCGGTACAGCCAGGCGCCGATGATGCCATTCCGCCCGAGCAGCACCAGCAGAAACCAGCCTGTGACGACCGGGGGCAACACGAGCGGCAGGTTGATCAGCGTGCCGAAAAGCATCTTGCCACGGAATTCGCGCCGTGCCAGCAACCAGCCGAAGAAAAGCGCAAACGGCAGATCGAGCAGGGTGGCGCTCAACGCCACTTTGACAGAAAGGAGAATGGTTTCAGTGATCGATACGTGCATGGCAGCGTGTTTTCATTCTGCGGTGCCCCCGGTAATCGTGAAGCCGTACAGCGTCCCGGGCGTTGTGGATATTCGATTTGTTTCGCTTTCCCCGCGCGAGGCATCATGTCACAAATTATGCGGGATGAAGCCGAATTTTTCAAAAACAGTCTGTGCTTTCCTGCGCAAAAGCAGGTTGAGCAGGCGGTGTGCTGCAGGCGATGCCTTTGGCAGGGCGGCGATCTGATAACTGATCTCGGGCTGCAGAGAATCCGGGAGCAGAAAAGCCGTGCGCACCCTGCTGCTGATGCGTGCATCTGTGGCATAGACAATGCCGGCCTGCGCCTCACCTGCTTCGACAAAGGCCAGGGCTGCGCGTACATCCTGAGCCATGACCAGCCTGGGGAGCAGCGTCTGCCAGAGACCGGCTTTTTGCAGCGCTTGCCGGGCGTACATACCGGCAGGCACGTGCGCCGGGTCGCCGATGGCCAGGTGGCGAAGGGAGCCTCCATCGAGCTGGGCAAGGGTGCCCGGACGAAAATCTCCCTGCGCAGGGATGACGACAGCGAGTTTGTTGTTGAGAAAGGAAAATACCGAATCCGCAGCGATCAGCTTTTTGTCCAGGAGAAAGCGCATCCAGTCCGGATTGGCGGAGAGGAACAGATCAGCCGGGCTGCCGGCGCTGATTTGCCGTGCCAGAGTCGAGCTGCCGGCGAAATTATACACCACGCGGATTCCGGCCAGAGAATCCGCGATGCTGCGCACAGCTTCCGGCAGGGCATCCACCAGGCTGGAGGCCGCGAAAATCGTCACGGTAGGGCCGGAGTCGCTCCGGTCGCGGCAGCCCGGGGCAGCAGCGATGCAGAGCGTCAGAGCTAAAACGAAAACAGAGCTTTTTTTCATGCGGCTGTCTTTGCCCCGGATTATTGCGGACCTGCAGGTGGTCAGGCGGCGTCGGCCGCGGTCAGGGTCTTGGCCAGTTCTTTTTTCAGATATTCTCCGGTGTGGGAGCCGGGTGTTTCAGCTATTTCTTCCGGAGTGCCCGCAGCGATGATCTCACCGCCTCCGTCGCCTCCCTCAGGCCCGAGATCGATGACCCAGTCCGCCGTCTTGATCACGTCGAGATTGTGCTCGATGACGATGACCGTATTGCCCTTGTCCACCAGCCGGTTGAGCACGCGCAGCAGCATTTTGATGTCGTCAAAGTGCAGCCCGGTGGTTGGCTCGTCGAGGATATACAGCGTGCGCCCGGTGGCGATTTTCGACAGCTCCGTAGCCAGTTTCACGCGCTGGGCCTCGCCGCCCGACAGGGTCGTCGCCTGCTGGCCAAGGTGGATGTAGCCCAGGCCAACGTCGTGCAGGGTTTGCAGCTTGCGCTTGATCGACGGGATGCTGTTGAAAAACTCCAGTGCCTCCTCCACGGTCATATCCAGCACATCGGCGATGGTTTTGCCTTTGTATTTGATGTCAAGGGTTTCGCGGTTGTAGCGCTTGCCCTTGCACACCTCGCAGGTCACGTACACATCCGGCAGAAAGTGCATCTCGATTTTGATAATGCCGTCACCCTGGCATGATTCGCACCGGCCGCCCTTGACGTTGAAGCTGAAGCGCCCCGGTTTGTATCCGCGGATTTTAGATTCCGTGAGCTGGGTGAAGAGATCGCGGATATGGGTAAACACGCCGGTGTAAGTAGCCGGGTTGGAACGCGGCGTGCGCCCGATCGGCGACTGGTCGATGTCGATCACCTTGTCGAGATGGCCGATGCCGGTGATTTTTTCGTAGGGCAGGGGATTGCTTTTGGATTTCATGATCTCCCGCGCCAGGGCAGCATAGAGCGTTTCGTTGATCAGAGTGCTCTTGCCTGAGCCGGATACGCCGGTGATCACCGTCATGGT
>DRLW01000464.1 GCA_011375275.1 Bacteroidota bacterium | reverse complement strand
GACTTTCAGCATAATTTCAGCTCCTGTACATAACCTGAAAATTCCATTAATCTTGTATCAACAAGACGTCACTTTATTTTGATCAAAATTTTACAAAAGGCACCCGGACGAACAAATTTTTTCTGTCAGCCCAGTTACCTGCTGCAAGAGGCTGTTTAGCCGGCCGAGGAAATTTATCGGCTCCCCCCTTGCCGAGCACTGTTGCACTGCCTCCGCAAGGATTAGTTTCTGCAAACCTGAAAAATTAGTCAACCCGGCCCCGAATGTCAAGGTGAATCGTTTTGAGTGCGCTTATGCCCGTATTATTCACGAAATTTAGCTTCATGCTCAGCAAGCGCGCTAAAGCTGGTTACGTGCTTCACCGCATCGCGATGTGCGCATATTTTTCACACACCCCTGCTTATAATGCACATTATTCAACAAAAGCGCGTACCTACAGCCCTACCTTCGAGGGGAACCAGCGCCTCCCCTCTCGTCATACCGCTCCGGCGACCTTACACAAGCGGAACGAAATACCGCCTGCCCAAAAGCTCGCACCTAAGCCGAGGGGAGTCCGGCACTCCGCGAAAATCTGCGGCTCGCGGGCACGCTAAGGCACGCTAAAGCGTGCACTACGAACACGCCTTTCGTCACACCGCTCCGGCGGGGTGACGTGCTTCCCACCTGGTGCATACCGGCGTGAGCAGGTGCAAAAAGCAGACATCCGCAAATCAGGCACAAACATTGCAATCCGAGGCCGATCACGACAATTTCGCTACAGAACCAGTTACTACGGAACGCCATGCTTGAGAACATCATCTACGGAATCGCAGCACTGATCACGGCTGGCATACCGGCACTGTATTTCATCAGAACCGCGAGCAGGGAAAAAGCGGCGCGGGAAAAACTCGCCAGCGCCGTTGCCGCCGGACTGACCGAGCCCGTATCCCTGCATCCGAAAATCGATCCGAACCGCTGCATCGAGACCGGGGCATGCCTGAGCGCCTGCCCGGAGGGCGAAATTCTGGGGATCATCAACGGCCAGGCTGAACTGATCAGCCCGACCAAATGCATCGGGCATGGCGCCTGCCAGTCTGCCTGCCCGGTCGAAGCTATCTCTCTCGTATTCGGCACCGAGCGGCGCGGTGTGGAAATTCCCCACGTCACGGAAACCTTTGAGACCAACTCTCCCGGGATTTACATCGCCGGCGAATTGGGCGGCATGGGGCTGATTCGCAACGCCATGACCCAGGGCCGGGAAGCCGTCGAATACATCCAGCGCAGTCTGGACAGCAGGGATGACTCCATCCACGACCTGCTCATCGTCGGTGCAGGGCCGGCGGGGCTGGCCGCCACGCTGCAGGCGAAAAAAGCCGGCCTGCGTTATGTCACCCTGGACCAGGATGATGTTGGTGGCACGATCCTCACCTATCCGCGCCAGAAGCTGGTGATGACCCAGCCGATGGAAATCCCCCTTTTCGGCACATTCAAAAAACGCGAAATCCGCAAGGAAGAACTGCTCGCGTTGTGGCAGCATATCGTGCGCGAGGCGCAGATCAGTATCAACACGTTTGAAAAAGTCGAGGCCATCGAGCGTGTGAACGGGCATTTCGCAGTTGCCACCAGCAAGCAGCAGTACCAGGCCAAACGCGTGCTGCTGGCCATCGGCCGGCGCGGCACACCGAGAAAGCTGGGCGTTCCGGGTGAGCAATCGAGCAAGGTTGCGTACAAGCTGATGGAACCGGAGCAGTATCAGCACAAGAAAATTCTGGTCATCGGCGGCGGCGACAGCGCAGTGGAGGCGGCGCTCGCCCTTTCCGAACAACCGGGGAATGAGGTGACCCTTTCCTACCGCAAAGAGGTGTTCTCGCGCATCAAGGAGGGCAACAGGTCACGAATCGAGCAGGCGATCACCCAGGGGCAGGTGCGTGCTTTGTTTTCATCCACAGTGCATGAAATTCGCCAGGACAGCGTGATTTTAAATTATAAAAATGAGCACATTCGCCTGGCGAATGATTTTGTTTTCATCTTTATTGGTGGGGAGCTGCCGACGGCGTTTCTCAAAAAACTGGGCATAAAAATAGAGAAGAAATTCGGAGAACGATGAGGAGCACGTTTTTCAGGGTTATTTTAGGGCTGCTGTATATTTCGGGTTTGGTCTTTGTCGGATATGTCATCACCATCGCGGGAGAGTACTACACTCTGCCGCTTTCAGAACGGCCGCGCTCACTGCTGCACCTGCATTTCAAACCCGGCGGTTTGTGGGGGCACGGCATGGGAATCATCGGCAGCGCGATGATTCTGCTGCTCTTTCTCTATTCTGCACGAAAACGCGAGATGTTTGGCCTGCGCTGGGGCAAAACGAGCAACTGGCTCAATTTCCACATCTTCCTCGGACTCATGGGCCCGGTGCTGATCACCCTGCACACCAGCTTTAAATTCAACGGCATCGTCTCGATCAGCTATTATTCGATGCTGGCGGTGATGTTCAGCGGTATCATCGGCCGTTACATTTACATGCAGATCCCGCGTGACGCCAGCGGCCATACCATGTCGATCCAGCAACTGGACAAGCAGGATCGCATGCTGACGCGCATGCTGCGGGAAGGCTATGGCCTCGGCGATGAGGTGATGCGCTGCATCAGCCAGCTTTCCGGCGCCGGTCTTTCTGTGCAACGCACCGGCCTGGCTGCGCTCCTGACCCTGGTGGTCATCGATCTCATGCGCCCGTTTCACATCCATAAGCTGAAACGCATCCTGCGGCGCACG
>DRLW01000463.1 GCA_011375275.1 Bacteroidota bacterium | reverse complement strand
GGCATAATTGTAAAGAATAAATGTATCTTGCTATGAAATTTTCCGGGCAAAAATGAGTGGAAGAAAGCCCGCTACTTTCAGACACAGGTGGGATGCAAAATGTTCAGCATGGGCTTCCGTGCTGCTTTCTGAAAAAATCGTCTGTGCACCTTGTGTTCGGTAAATGAACAACAAAAGCCCCGCATTCGTGAGAACACGGGGCTTTTAACATTTTGCTTCCGGGAGCCTCGGCTACCTGGTGCTAACAGGCTCCTCCGGAGGCTCCCATTTGTCTATGATAAATAGGGATCACCTCCTTTCTTCAGGGCACAACGTTCGCGACGGGAGTTTCCCTGGTCAAAAACCCGCCACAGCGTGAACTGAGTTGGCAATATAGTTTGTCAGAACAGCGTTGTCAAACGCAAAAGTACAAATGACGATTTTTTACCAATATATATTGGCGCCCAGTGCCGTATAGGTCGAAATCGTCATGGCAGCCGGGCTGGGTGGAATGACAACAGAGACACCACCTTCGATATTCAGGCTGAAATAATAGTGCAGAAAATATTCCGAGCCAAAAAAGCCTGTCGCGCCGATGGAGTTCGAACTGGTGCCACCAGCAGAAACGATGCTGATCATACCGCTGCCGCCGAGATAGGGCGCAACACGCCCTGTTTTGCGATAAAGCTTCAGGGCCGCCCCACCAGTGATCGTGGTCCCGCCGCCGTTTCCGACATTGACCAGCCCGATTGCCGGAGCGATGACCAGAGATCGGGTGATCCATATGGGAACGTTCAGGGTGCCCTGACCGCCGGCAAGTGATGCGGAAAGTCCGAATTTGCGTTTTGGCATTTCTTTGCCCTGTGCTGAAGCCTGCTGGCTGGTGGATACGAGCAGTGCTGCTGTCAGTGCGAAAACTGTCATCACATTTTTTGTTACAGTACTCATCAAACTGCCTCCCGATTGTGTTTGAGATCATATGATATGGTATGCGAATAAATGCCCCGATCCTGATCCTGGTTGGATTGGCCGGCTGGTTATTTCTTTCAGGTAGTAGTATATAAAGCAAAACACCGGTCGATTGCGGAAAATTATTGCATGAATTTGTGAAATAACTACAGATTTTCGAAAAAAATGGCGGGTGTGCGCTCTATTCAGCGGATTTTGGACGGATTTCATGGGAGAGAACGCCGGCAGCAAACATCCGCCTGGCGTGGAGCAGCACGAGGGTTTGTACAGAAATACCGTGCACAGGGCGCCCCAAAAGTACAAAATTCATTCGGGTGAGTGCATGTAAAAGGGGGATGAAAAAGCCCAGGCGATTTCTGACCGGCTCAGGAATGGGAACTGTCGCCGCAACTGCAGGACGACCACGCGGTACACGCCGGGCTTTTCAACGGGCCAGCGGATGTCGTTGCTGTTGCTCTCGCGAATGCGGATGCCGTTCTGGTACAGGCGTACGCTCACGGCATAGCCGGCGGGAGTCTGAACACGCAGCACAGGCCCCTCGCCGGGCGTGGCCACACTGCCCGGTGGAAGCGGGCCGTCTGTGCTGTCAAGCCAGATGCTGATCTGCCGCAGGTCACCGAAAGCAGCATATCCGGCAATGGTATTGCCTCGTTTCAGTGCCTCGACCACTGCGGTGCTGTCTCCTGTGGAACTATCCGGCACGACCAGGGCTGTCTGCACCAGCCGGAAATTTTTTTCGTACGAAGGAAAACGCCAGAACATGGTTTTGCTCAGCTTGATGCGCGCGTGCGCATCGACGCTGCCGATGGCGGCCACAGGCTGCCGTTGTGAGAGGCTGTCCAGCAGGGCCAGCTCTTTATGCGGCATGTCGAGCAGGCTGTTCATGGCATGGTCATAAAACGGCAGAGCAAAGATGGCGCGCAGCAGCTTGAGCGGGCTGTCGTTACGCCATTCGACATCCGCATTGATCACCTCGATGCCGGCAATGCGGCGCGAGATGCTGTCCTTCCAGGATATTTTCGGGTGAAAGGGATGAGCAACGATGGCGAAACCGCTGTTCTGTTCCATGCTGTCCAGCAGAGCCTGCTGGCCGCCGAAATCCTGCTCGCGAAAACCATCGCGCACGCGCGGGCCGCCGTAGAGCAACAAGTGCCCGGCCTGCAAGGACAGCTCTGCGCCAGCCAGCATCACAGGTTCTGTGCTGCCGGAGACACTGTCTGCCAAAACCGTATCATTGTGGTCTGTGAGCAGGATGAAATCCAGCCCTGTGTTGCGTGCTGCCTGTTGGATGCGGCTGAGCCAGCCTGAGCCATCTGAATGGCGGCTGTGGATATGTACCGCTCCGCTGAGTGTTTTGAATGGGGATTCGAGCACCCGCGCGCCATGGTTCCACGGCGCGAGCAAGGCTGTGTTGGCTAATCCGATGAGCAGGTTGATAAATAAAAGCAGGAGAAATATCGCCGATATGGTTAGAATTGCGCGTTTCACTCTTCAACTCCATAGCGCTGCAGGATGATGTCGATCAGATTGGTGGTTGCACGGCCTTGTGTCAGCCGGATGCGTTCGACGCTGCCGCCGTAGGACTGCACGATATCGTGGCCCACGATTTCGTGAATTTGATAGTCAGCGCCTTTTACCAGCACATCGGGACGCAGGGCGCGAATGAGGTTTTCCGGCGTATCCTCGGAAAAGAGAATGACATGATCAACAGCCCGCAGCGCCGCGATGATGGCACAACGATCCTGCTGCGGCACGATAGGTCTTTTTTCACCTTTGAGACGGCGTACAGAAGCATCGTCATTGATGCCCACGATCAGGCAATCTCCGCATTGGCGCGCAGCGGCGAGGTAGTCCACATGACCGCGGTGCAGCAGGTCAAAAACTCCGTTGGTGAATACGACTTTTTTGCCCTGTTCGCGAAGCGCTTCCCGTGTCTGCAGCAGGGTTTCCAGAGTTTTGTGTACACTCATGCCGATGCCCCCGTGCTCAGCAGTGCCTGCTTCAGGTCCTCCGGAGTGATCGGCACAGCGCCGATCTCGCCAACGACGACGCCTGCGGCGTGGTTGGCCAGATAAGCTGCCTCAACCACGGGGCTGCCGGCAGCCAGTGCCAGGGTCAGAGTGGCGATCACCGTATCACCCGCCCCAGAGACATCGTGCACCCGCCGCGCAACAGTGGGGATGGTCGTCTGCCGGTCGCGGTCATCCAGCAGAAACATGCCTTTTTCTCCCAGAGTGATGAGCGCATTGGCACAGGCCAGCCGTTCTTTCAGCTTCTGCGCTGCGGCATGCAGGCTGGTTTCGTCCTCAATTTTGATCGCCAGGGCCTCTTCGATTTCCTTGCGGTTCGGTTTCATCACCGTGACGTCCTTATAGGCCATGAAATTACTGAATTTGGGGTCAACAGTAACGGGAATGTCGCGCTGCTTTGCCAGGGCGATGATCGATTCGATCAACCCGGCGGTGAGCAAACCTTTGTTATAGTCTTCGATGATGATGGCATCGAGATCGTTGGCGATGGATTCCAGAAATGCGATGATGCGCCGTGCCACAGCAGCTTCGATATCCCGGCCGTCTTCGCGATCGACGCGCACGACATGTTGGTTGTGGGCGATGACACGGCTTTTTACCGTGGTCGGGCGCGCCGCATCACGGATGATGCCATCGGTCCGAAAACCCGCCTCCTGTGCCAGCTTGATGAGGTGGTCTCCATTCAGATCTTCACCAACGACACCGATCGGAATAGCCGTAGCGCCGAGGTGATGCAGGTTGTTGGAAACATTGGCCGCTCCTCCGAGACATTCGGATTCATTGGCCACGTGCACGATGGGGACCGGTGCTTCCGGCGAAATGCGGGTCACAGCTCCCCAGATGTATTTATCCAGCATGAGATCACCGACCACGGCGATATGCTTCCCGCGCATGGCTGAGAACAGCGCGTCGATTTCCTTTTCCGAGGGGAAGAGAAGGTCGTGTTTGATTGGTTGGGGCATGAGGTGTTTTGCCTGAAAATTTATAAATTTTGCAAAAATAGGCCTTGATTGTAATCTGGAAATTCGCCTGGATATCCACTTTACTCAGTTCGGTTGCTCCTTTTCAACCAGCCCGCCTGGGCACAGCACGTGCCTGCATCTGGCTGATACGGCAAAAGAGTTCCCAATGAGAAAAAACTGAGCGTTCAGCCCGAGCTGCTGGAGCCGGAGTCATCCCGGGCATTGCGGTAAAAATGATAGAGTTCTTCTGACTCTTTCGGGGAGAGGTTGAACTGCTGAGTTGCCGTGTTGATCAACTCATTCAGCGGCCGGGGATTATCCTCTTTCAGGTGATCGGATATCCATTTTACGGCCTTGCGTACATTTTCGCCTGCAGGTAACATGCTGATCTATTTTCCATTCCTGTTGATCCTGACTTTCCCGCGTGGTCAGGGTTTATTCGTTGGTAAATCCGACAGGCCATGTTTAAAAAAAGATGGGGCTGCACCGCTGGTGAGCAGCCCCATGGGACCTGTCCCGATTAATTCAAAAAATTACGGTTCGTGCAAGAAAAATCGGGAGAATCGAAGAATTTTGTTCAGAGCTACAATTCATGTTTATTTTCAGATTACATGAAAAACAGATCAATGGGAATGGGATGCAGCTCCCTCTTCTCCGTGGATTTTCTTGATATTGAGCAGTTTGGCAAAGATAAAAGTCAGAATAGCAGCGCTGAATGAGGCCAGAGCACCCATTTTTGCCGCATCCTGAATTGTTCCTTTGGGGAAGGCAACCGTGGCCACGAACAGAGCAACCGTAAAGCCAATACCCGCGGTGATGCCGATCACCAGCATAACCTTGCCGTCGATGCCTTCGGGGAGACCGAATTTGAGCACTTTGGCCGTGAACATGGCGCTCAGCCAGATGCCGATCGGTTTGCCGAGCAACAGGCCGATCAGGATCAGGTAGGTCGCCGGGCCGATGGCGTTGAAGACCACTCCCGCGTTGAACAACCCGAACAGGCCGAGAATCAGCTCGACAGGATTTTTCCACCAATGTTCGAAGCGGTTCAGCGTGTCGGACAGGTTCATCTCTTCCCAGTTGAACAACCCCTTATCGACATGCTCGTGCGGCATGGTCGGGATAATCGGCAGCAGGCCGAGCGCCGGGTGCAGACCCGCGAGGGCAAAACCGAACCAGGAGATGGTCCCGGGAACTAATATGTACCACCAGAAATTGTGCACGCGCTGTCTGCGCAGCAGCAGGCCGATGATGATGGCGAGAACCGGCAGCAGCATGAACCAGATGTTGCCATCAGCGCCGGGCTGGGGATAAAAAATCGCCAATATAAGCAGGCCGAGGGCATCGTCGGCAATAGCGAGCAGAAGCAGGAACGATATCGCCGGGTGGGCAGCACCGAAAACGATGCGCGCGATCATGTAGCTGAAAGCGATGTCCGTGGCGCAGGGGATCGCCCAGCCGTTGGCCAGGGTCTCATATTCGCCGATGAGATGAGC
>DRLW01000462.1 GCA_011375275.1 Bacteroidota bacterium | reverse complement strand
GCTGTGGGGGACGTTCGAATTGAGCAAACTCATCGACCGGGCGTGGATTCCGAGCACGCCGGAACGGCGCATGGATTTGCGCCTGAACCTGGCGCGCAGTTTTTCACTCGACGATATCCACGCTGTGGTTGATTCGCTGGAAACAGTCCTTTTTCGTGACAAGGAAAAGCTGGAGATTTCCAACATCGCCACCAACTATCGCAAAAACAGAGCGAATGTCACCATCTATTTTGTCCCCGAAGAAGAGGGCACAAAAAACACGGTCGAACTGCACGATGAAGTGAAGGCACGTCTGCCCGAGTTTGCCGGCGTGGAGTATAAAGTCGGGCGCATGCACGGCCGCGGCGGCAACCAGATGGGGGTGAGCATCGAGCTGAAGGGAAAAAGCACGGCCGTGCTGGTCACTTTTGCCGAGGAAATCCGCAATCTGCTCACCGAAGTGCCGGGCATCAAGGATGTGGACACCTCCATGGAACGCGGCGATGAAGAAGTGCAGATCAGCGTCGATCGCGTGCGTGCGCAGAAGTATGGCCTGTCCACCCGGCAGGTGGCGATGACCGTCAACTCAGCCCTGAGCAGCCGGGCCAATTCAAAATTCAAAACCCGGGACCGCGAAATCGATATCCTCGTGCAGCTTGCAGAGCAGGACAGGGTGAACATGCAGCAGTTGCAAAATATGACCGTGGCCAATGTCGATACGGAAATGGTGCAACTTGGGGCTGTCGTCGATATGAAACTGCGCAAAGGGCCGGAGGCGATCGTGCGCGAAGACCGCCAGGGCACGGTGACGGTTTTTGCCAACACCGGCCAGAGCGGCATGTGGTCGATCAGCCGCAAGATCAGCAAAATCATGGAAAACGTGCAGCTCCCGCCGGGCTATAGCTGGAGCATGGGCCGAAACTGGCGGATGATGCGCCAGGGCGAGTCCGAGTCCATGTTTGCCATTTTCCTCGCTATCATCTTGATCTATATCGTCATGGCTTCGTTGTTCGAGTCGTTGATCCACCCCTTTACCATCATGCTTTCCGTGCCTTTTGCCATGGTCGGAGTGTGGTTTTTGTTCTGGGCGACCGGGACAAATCTGACCACCATGGGCTGGTTGGGGATCATCGTGGTCTGCGGGCTGGTGGTGAATAACGGCATCATCCTCATCGATGCCATCAATACGCGCCGGCGGGCCGGTTACTCCCGCACCGAAGCGATCCGCATCGGCGGGCGCAACCGTCTGCGTCCCATTCTCATGACCACGCTGACCACGATCATCGGCCTGGCGCCGCTGGTGGTTCCGGCGATGTTCCCGTCGATTTTCGGGCCGCAGGAAGGACGCGCTGCCATGTATGCCCCGGTCGGCATCGCCGTGGTTGGCGGGCTGCTCACCAGCACGCCGCTCACCCTGTTTCTGATGCCGATCATCTACGTCTATCTCGACGATTTTGTCATCTGGGTGAAACGCCTGGCCGCCCGCACACGCGCGCAGATGGCGCACGAAAGCGCCTGAATTTCCTGAGCTCCGGCACACGGCTGAAGTCCGGGCGCGGAGCAATTCAACAAAAAGCAACCGACCCGGCGGCATGCGCCGGATAAAAGAAAGAACTGAATCGATACGATGAAAATAGTCAATTTTTCCATCAAACGGCCGGTCACGATAGCGATGATCACTGTTGCAGCGGTGGTTTTCGGCTACGTCGCCTTTATCCGGCTGCCCATCAATCTGTTGCCGGATATCAGTTATCCTACTCTGACCATACGTACCGAATATCCCGGTTCGGCTCCGGGCGAGGTGGAATATCTCGTCTCCAAACCCGTGGAGGAGGCGGTCGGCGTGGTCTCGGGTGTGGTGCGCACCAGCTCGATTTCGCGCCCCGGCGTCTCTGATGTTATCCTCGAATTCGAGTGGGGCACGAACATGGATTTCGCCTCCATGGATGTGCGTGAAAAACTGGACCTGCTCAACCTGCCCGTGGGGGCTGACGTACCGGTTTTGCTCAAATTCGATCCTACTCTGGACCCGATCATGCGCATCGCTCTCGCCGGTGATGATAACCTGACTTCCCTGCGTCTTTTTGCCGAGGAGCGGATCAAGCAGGAAATCGAAGCGCTCGATGGTGTTGCTTCGGTGCAGGTATCCGGCGGGCTGGAAGAGGAAATCCAGGTCAATGTCAATGAGGGCAAGCTCTCTGTGCTCGGCCTGTCGATCAATGCGGTGTCGCAACGCCTGGCGCAGGAAAACATCAACCTGACCGGCGGCACCCTGAAAGATGGTGAGGCCGAGTTTCTGGTACGTACGTTGAACGAATTCAAGACAGTCGATGAGCTGGAGAGTATCGTTGTGGGCATGCGCAACAACGTGCCGATTCTGCTCAAAGATGTCGCAGAAGTCCGCAAAAGTCATAAAGAGCGCAAGGTGATCACGCATCTCAACGGCAGGGAATCGGTGGAGATCGCCATTTATAAAGAAGCGGACAAAAACACCGTGATCGTGGCTTCTGCGGTCAAAAACAAACTGGACAGCACCATCGGCGAGTTTGCACGCTATGGCACGCCGCTGGAAGTGACGATCGTCAACGATCAGTCGCGTTTCATCGCAAATTCCGTCAGCGAGGTGATCTGGACAGCGGCATTCGGCGGCTTTTTTGCGATCATCGTGCTCTATCTTTTCCTGCGCAGTTTCAAAAGCACGGGCATCATCAGTCTGGCGATCCCCATCTCCATCGTCGCGACGTTTTTTGTGATGTACGTCTCGGGGATCACGCTGAACATCATGTCTCTGGGCGGCCTGGCTCTTGGCGTGGGTATGCTCGTCGATAACGCCATCGTCGTGCTGGAGGCTATCGACCGGTACCGCAAAAAAGGCCTGCCGATGCGCGAAGCGGCCGCCAAAGGCGCAAGCGAAGTGGGCACAGCCGTGGTTGCCTCAACTCTGACGACCATCTGCGTCTTCCTGCCGATCATCTTTGTCGAAGGCATCGCCGGCCAGCTCTTCGTCGATCAGGCCCTGACCGTGACCTTCTCTCTGCTCGCCTCGCTGTTCGTAGCCCTGACCCTGATCCCCATGCTGTCTGCGCTGGAGTTCCGTTTTGCCGCTGAAGAGAAGCAGGAAGAACCGGCCACGCGCACGCGCTCGGTGCTGGCGTTTATCTTTCTTGAAATGCCCTCTCGCGTGCTCGCTACCCTGGGGCGCGCACTCAGAAAGCTGTTTGCATTTTTCGGCTGGCTGCTGCGGCCGGTCTTCGATGGTTTTGACTGGCTGCTCGATAAAATCACCGCCGTGTATCCGCGCGTTCTGGATAAAGCGTTGCACTACCGCGGCCGTTTTCTGCTCGCGACTCTGCTCCTGTTCGCGTTCAGTCTGATCAGCATTCGTTTCCTCGGGTCAGAGCTGATCCCTGAAGTCAGCCAGGGTGAATTTTTTGTCGATGTGCAGTTGGCGACGGGCACGCCCATTGAGGAGACCGACCGCATGGTGACGCGGATGGCTGCGCTGGCGCAGGAGGTCGAAGGCATCACCAGCGTATATGCCGTGGCCGGTACAGCCGCGCAGATGGGCTACAGCGCCACCGAAGAGCGCGAAAATCTCGGCCAGTTGCACATCAAACTCGCCGAAGGCATGGTCGGCCGGCCGGAGGAGGAGGTGATGGAAAAACTGCGCGGAAAGTTCGAGACGCTTCCCGGTGTGGAGTTCAAATTTTCCCGCCCGACCCTGTTCAGCTTCGCCACCCCCATCGAAGTGGAAGTGCGCGGGTACAATTTGCAGGAGCTCGAGCGTCTTTCTCTGACCCTGATGCAGAAGATGCACGATATCCCGGGGCTGCGGGATATCAAAGCCTCGACCGAAGGCGGTAACCCTGAGGTGCAGATCATCTTCAACCGCCGCCGCGTGGCACAGATGGGGCTGGATGTCGCCACCATCGGCCAGGTGGTGCGCAACAAAGTTCAGGGAGAGGTGGCAACAGAGTTCAACCGCCTGGATCGCAAGGTCGATATCCGGGTGCGCAATCGCGAGCAGGACCGCAATGATATCGATGATCTGAAACGGCTGGTCGTCAATCCGACCGGAACCGTGCCGATTCTGCTCGCTTCGGTGGCAGATATCCGGCTCGAACGCGGGCCGAGTGAAATCCGGCGTGTGGATCAGGAACGCGTTGCTCTGGTCACGGCGAATATTTCCGGCCGCGATTTGGGTAGCGTTACCCGCGACATTGAAGAGAAAATTGCCGAGCTGGACCTGCCGCCGGATTTCCGTATCATCAGTGGCGGGCAGCAGCGCGAAATGGCCACCTCCTTTGACAGCATGATTCTCGCCGTCGCACTGGCGATTTTTCTGGTCTATCTGGTCATGGCGTCGCAGTTTGAATCTCTGGTGCAGCCATTCATCATCATGTTCACCATCCCGTTTGCGCTCATCGGCATGGTGCTGACCCTGCTGCTGACCCAGACGCCTCTGAGCGTGGTGGTGCTGATCGGTGCGATCATGCTGGCGGGAATCGTGGTCAACAACGCCATCGTGCTGATCGATTATATCAACCAGCTACGCGCAGAAGGCATGGCCAAACGCGAAGCGATCAAACGCGCCGGACAGGTTCGCCTGCGCCCGATTCTGATGACGACCATGACGACCGTGCTCGGCCTGCTGCCCATGGCCATCGGCCTCGGCGAAGGCGCGGAACTGCGTACGCCCATGGCAGTTACTGTCATCGGCGGCCTGCTCATGGGCACGGTGCTGACCCTGGTGGTTATTCCTACAGTGTATGATGTCGTGGTGAGAAAATAAGCCGGTGGGGGAGGCACACCTCCCCGGCTCCCCCGCAGTGCACTCCCGTCCTTCTGGCTATCCAACTTCAGCGAACCGGGCCTGCCCCGGATAGCGCCATCCCTCGACACAGCCCAGGCGGAGCGATGTGCCGGGACTCCCCCGGAGCGCTGCTCATTTATCAAGGCACTCAGATAGGCTGGCCGAAACAGTGCAGCGATTCCGAGTGCCAGACCCTGCCCCTGTGCTATTTTTTCTCCAGATATGCTTTGAGATTCCCTTGATACGTCGCAATGGTCGCTTCCATATCGAAGAACAGATAGGCCAGGGTTCGAAAGATGGGGTTGTGAATTTCGCCGATCTCTGTGGAAACGAATTTTACGCCTTCGGGTGTTTCCAGGAGTTCGCCGACCCAGTAACCTGAAAAAGGCCCGCCAGGAACGATTTCGATCTCATAGCGTTTTTTCGCGAGCTTGTTTTTTTCGCGCATGGTGAGCGGGCGGCCTCTCTTCGGATGCTCGATCCACGTCAGCAGGCTGTCTGTCGTGCCGATGATCTCGACCGATTCGAGGTCCGGCCGCCATGCCGGCTGGCCGGCAATATCGGTGATCGTTGCCCACACCGAATCGAGCGGGGCCTGGATGACAACCGACCGGCTGGCCACATGTTTGGCAGGGATAGCCAGTCCGGCGAGATACAGGAGTACAAGGATGGCAACGAGGCCGGCGACAATGTACAATATGATTTTCATCGCAGGTACTTTCGCTGTGAGTGTGAGTGTTGTTTTTTCGGTTGACGGTAGATTTCGGCGCTACGTTTCTGCCGGAACGAGGAAAACCAGACCCCCGGTTTTTCGCACACAGCAGATTCCCGGTAGTATGCCTGGTCGAAGAAAAAACGTCGTGACAGCAAAAAAGCCCCGCCTTCGGGTGAGAGCGGGGCTTGTTGTTGAAAAAACGATCGGACAGGCTCAGGCGTAACTGTTCTCCATGGAACCCTGTCCCAGCCGGTCAAAATACTCCTGCTCCATTTCCTTCAGTTTTTCGATGATCTGAAATGCGATATCCCTGGTAGCCCGCAGGCCGGAGTGCTCGGTTTTGGGCTCGACAGCTTCCATCGTGAGATAAAATTCCGAGCCTCGTTTGGGGATGCCGCTGTAGGTATCCTGCGAATGGCTGCGCAGGTACACACAGACGACCTTGCAGTTTTCCACTGCGCGCACCAGACGGCCAACACCATAGGCAACCCCCTCGGGGTTGATGCGGCCTGTCCGGCTGCGTGTTCCCTCGGGAAAGATGGTGATGGTGTGGCCCTTTTTCAGCAGCCAGGCGAGCTTATCCAGACTTTTTTTAACCGCTTCGCGATCTCCGCCCCGGTCAACCGGGATACAGCTTCCCAGGTAACACAGCACACGCAGCACGATATTGCGATAAAAGTTCGCGCGCTCGGGAAGATTCCATGAGAAGTATTTAAAAGACCGCATGTAAGACCAGACCGAGGCAAAACTCCAGTTGATGATGATCGAGTCGATCTTCGTCAGATGATTCGAACAGATCACGATGGGTTGCGTGGTGGATTTTTTGATCTCTTTATACTGCCTGCGGATTTCCCGCAACTGCGGAATGCGGTAACGAGCGACAAAACGCATCAGAGCTATGAGAACGCCCCCCCATGCCGGAAAAGTAATCCAGCCGATCATGTGCTGGATTTTCAGCGCGAGTTTTGTGCGTAAATTCAGATTCATCGAATGCCTGCAAAAATTATGGGTGGAGTGTGATATTACTGCTTGGACATGATCAGCTCAACACAATCAGCGACTGTGCGAACTTTATCGGCATCTTCGTCCTCTACCTCGATATCGAACATGTCCTCAAAGTCGAGTACGATATCGACCAGACGGGCAGAATTGACTTTGAGATCATCGAGAATCGATGTCTCCATTTTGATGTCAGACTCTGCGACATCTGCCTTGCTGTACTTGGTCAGAATCGAGACGACCTTGCTGAAAACTTCATCTTGTGTCATCGTGAAAATTCCTTTGTTAAGTGTATTGCTTGAAAAAATCACAGAATCGAATGTTTTCTGTGATGCATGATTGATTGTCAAATTGTCGGGGGCGAACCCCGGTTATCCGGCTCCCCTCGCTGTGCTGCTTCCGCGCACTCGTCTGTCCGGGCAACGCATGATCAGCAACGAGCGGTCATTCCATTGTCTGCGAAAGAAGGCTGTAAATCCGGATACACTGTACTACTGCTTTTCCATTTCATGTGATGGCCCGGTTTGCCATCTGGGCTGAATAAAATACTGCCCTCTCCGAATCCATCTGCAGACGCATCCGGTTTGCCGGTCGATCTTAGATTTTGTCACCTGGCTTTTATGTTCTCACCAACCCGTATGAGAATTCTGGAGGGACTGCCTGTTCCCGTGGGACGTTACAGCGAAGTGAACACAGACGCCGTTCCCCCGGCTGGTTGTCCGGGCCGGCTTCCTGGTTCGTGCATACCAGCATTAATTTATTCAAAAAAACGTCGATGTCAATTTTTTTTAGCCGGATTGTATTTTTCCTGATTTTTCATGGCTGTATCAGGGGCAACCTCACTTAAACGCCGCAGGGTGGAAAGAGTTCATCCTGCGGCGGTGCGGCTCCCTCAGTCCTGCCACTTTCTGAACAGCACGCAGGTGTTGACATCGCCAAAGCCGAAGCTGGCCTTGGCCTGCACGGTCAGCTCGGGTGTTTCGCGCGTTTCCTGCACGATGCTGCCGGCGTAAGGCTGCAACTCTTCGTGCAGGTCTTCACAGTTGGCGGAACCATGCACAAAGCCCTTGTACACCTGCAGCACACAGGCGACGGACTCCAGCCCGCCTGCAGCTCCCAGGCCATGCCCGATCAGCGATTTTGTCGCGTTGACCAGCGGAAAGTCCTCTGGCGAGCGTTCCAGGGCCTGGCTCCAGTTGCGTATTTCATGCGGGTCCGCGAACGTCGCGGTCAGGTGGCCGTTGATGGCATCGATGTCGCTGCCGGAAATGCCGGCATCTTCGAGGGCCATGCGGATGCAGCGCTGCACGCTGATCGGATTGGGCGCGGTCATGCTGCCGCCCTGGCGCTGGCCGCCGCAGTTGATGGCCCCGCCGATGATTTCCGCATAGATGCGCGCGCCGCGCTCCTGTGCACTTTCGAGGCTCTCCAGCATGAGAATACCCGCGCCGGAACCCGGCACAAAACCGGCGGCACTGGCACTCATCGGCCGCGAGGCTTTTTCCGGCTCATCGTTGCGCGTGCGGTTCAAGACCCGCATGGCGTCAAAGCCGGACCAGATGTACGGTGTCGCTCCCTCAGCACCACCGGCGAGCATGCGTTTCGCCAGGCCGCTGCGGATGCGCAATACCGCATCGATGATCGCCTCGGTGCCGGTGCTGCAGGCACTGCTGTTGGTGGTCACCTGATTGCCGAGAGCGAGCAGGCCACCAACTTTTGCGGAGACGCCGCTGGCCATGATTTGTTCAACCGCCGTGCTGCCGAGGCGGCGTGCCTTGCCGGCGTCGGTGAGCGGCACCAGTTTTTCTCCGACCGTATCCAGGCCGCCGATGCCGGTGCCGATGATCGCGCCGGTATCATGCTCCACCGTGTCAGAGTCCGGCTCCGGCACCTCAAAACCCGCATCACGCCAGGCATCGATCGCAGCGATACCGGCATATTTGATGCTCGAATTCATGGCAAAAAGCTGCTCCTCGGTGAAGTACTCCTTGCTGATTTCATCGATATTCTGCGGCACGCCCGCGACGTTACAGCCCAGTTTGAGTTCTTTCATCTGCGGGATGAAACGGATGCCGGATTCGCCCTTGCGCAGGGCCTGCTCAAATGCCTCGAGACCGTGGCCGTTCGGCGCAACGATGCCGAGGCCGGTGATGACTACGCGTGTTTTCATGTTTGTTTGACTCCCATTCCTGCAATTGTACCACTGCACACTGTCTGCCCGTTTTCCAGTTTGATCTCCGCCTTGACTTTCAACTTCAGGCGGCGGAAATAGACCTTCTCCGCGCTGATGATCACCCGGTCGCCGGGCTTGACCATGCCGGAAAACTCCACCTCAGCTTCGGTGAAAACGGTCAGGATTTTTTCGATTTCCTCCTGCTCCATCTGCGTGGAAGCCAGATAAATGCCATAGGCCACAACGCCGGTCTGCGCCATGGTTTCCAGCAGAATGACCCCTGGTGTGATCGGATTGCCGGGGAAATGCCCGGCATAAAATGTCTCGTCCCGGCGGAATGTGTACGCCGCGGTGATGCCGTTTTCGTGCAGCTCGATGATGTCATCGATGAAGCGGAACGGCGGCTGCTGCGGTACCAGCGCCAGAACCTGTTCTTTGCTCAGTTCGCTCATGTTTTCAGTATGCCTCCGACGGCGTTTTCCGAAAGATTGGGATAGTCTTTATAAGCGATGCCTTTGAAAATACCGACTTTGGCATCTTTGACGCTGTAGATGGGCTCGCCATCGACGATGACCTCGCCGTTGCCGATGACCAGCGAAGCCCGGCCACCCTGCAGAACCGAATAGCGCCGTACGGTGATTTCGTAGCGCACGACTTTGTTGTGCGGCCGAATCTGGCCATCGAAAAAGATTTCCTTGCTGCCCAGGGCGCGGCCATAGCCCTCACTGCCGTTGCAGACACAGTAAAATCCGAGCAACTGCCAGATGGCATCGACGCCCAGGCAACCGGGCTGCACCGGATCACCGGAAAAGTGGCACTGAAAGAACCACTCATCCATGCGTACATCTTTTTCTGCGACCAGCCTGCCCTTTGCCCCTTTTTTTTCGATCTCGAGCACACGATCGACCATGAGAAACGGCGGGGTGGGCAGCCGGGAAAATTCCGCCGGCGGATCGCTGACCAGGGTTCCCCAGGAAAAAGCCAGCAGCTCCTGCTGGGAAAAATGAGTGCGGTTTAAAAACTCTTCGTATGTCACGCTGTGATTCTCCACTTTGTGCGGTTTTGTCTGAAATTTTTTCTCATCATGCTGTCAGCCGTGTGACGCAGCCCGGGAGCTTCGATGTCCTGATTCCAGCGGGTGAAATGAGGGCGGTCTCCGGGCGTCTCTGTCTGGTCAGCAGAATTCGGTACAGCCGAAACGCAAACCCCGCCTCAGCCCGTAAACTCGATCGCCATGCTGGCCCAGGTCAGCCCGGCGCCGACGACGATCAGCGCCACGGTGTCACCGGCCCGGAAG
>DRLW01000461.1 GCA_011375275.1 Bacteroidota bacterium | reverse complement strand
GAGGTCATCGGCCTGCTGCTCGATGTCCGGCAGACGGAAATGGCGTTCAGTGCCGGAGATGCTGTGTGGTATGAGCAGTTGCTCAACCGGCTGGAGGCCACGCTGCAGCGGATTCAGTATCTGCAGAACCTGGCCAAGGAAAGAGATAAGTTTTTGTCGCTGGTCAACCACCTCGATGAAGGGGTACATATCGTTGATGCAGATTGCCGGGTGCTGTTCAGGAACCAGTGGTCAAAGAACAGATTCAGCTTTGCCAGCGAGCCGGAGTTTTGTTATCAGATCATGTTCAAACATTCCGAGCGCTGCGAAATCTGCCCGTTGCTGTCCTCGGGGAAGTTGAAGCACACCCGTGGTTTTGAAGTGTCCCGTAAGGATGGCACTGTTCTGCACGTCAATGTCATGCCCTTCAGTGATTCGGAAGGGCAGGTTCGCTACATCGAGCTGATCAAGGATGTGACCCAGGCGAAAAAATATGAATCCGAAAAGATCGAATTTGAGAACCTGAAAACCGCGATCGAGTTTGCCGGCACAGTGGCGCATGAGCTCAACCAGCCCCTGACCGGCATCACCGGCCTGATCTCGCTGGTTCTCGAAACCATGGATTCAGAAGATGCAAATTTCAGCATTATTCAGGAAATATCGAGCCAGGCAGAGCGCATGGAACAACTGATCGCGAAATTTCTGAAAATTACCAGAATCAAACGTGCGCGCTACCTCGATAATGATATTCTCGATTTGAAGGAGTCAACAGAATGAGTACGGAAATCGTCGATCATTCATCGGACAACATCTTGGAGAAGAGCGACATGCCCAAGGGAAACAGCCATGTTCTGGTTATCGATGACGAGCATGTCGTCCGTCAGGTTTGCCAGTTGAGCCTGGAGCGCGCAGGTTTTCAGGTCGCAGTTGCCAAGGATGGTATCAGTGGGCTCGGCATACTCGACAAGAGGGCAGACATCGATATCGTGCTGACTGATTTGAAAATGCCCGGCATGAACGGCATGGATGTTCTGCGCCAGATCAAGGTGGATAAGCCGCATGTCGAAGTGATTATCATGACCGGGTACGCGACAATCGAACGGGCGATAACAGCGATGAAAATCGGTGCATACGATTTTATCCTCAAACCGTTGAAGCCGGATCAGATCAGACTGGCGGTAAAAAAATGTGAGGATAAAATCGCCCTGAGCAAAGAGAACCGCGAGCTCCTCGATATGAACAGAAAATTACGCGAGCTGCAGGATATGAAGGAGCGCTTCATGGCGATCACCTCGCATGAGCTGCGCACGCCGGTCAGCCACCTGAAGGGTTTCCTCTCCATCGTCAACGACGAGATTTTTCACCAGCTCGACGACAGAGAACGCCAGGAATGTACGCAGATCATCGATAATGCCGTCAATGACCTCGAGGAAATCGTCAACAATATGTTCGATATTTTCAAGCTGAAGTCCCGCAGCATGGTTTTACGCGCCGACCCGGTGGATATGGGGCTGCTCCTGCAGCAAGTGGTGACTGAGCACAAATGGGCGATGAAGGGGGAGGGAAAAAGAGAGCTCACTCTGGAATTGTTAATAAAATCTAAAATACCCCTGATCCAGGCCGATAGAATAAAACTGAAGACCTTGTTTTCGCAGCTGGTACAGAATGCTATCAAGTATACGGAAGATGGCGGTCGCATCACTGTGGTGGCGCATGAAGAGGATGGATATTGTGTTGTTGCGGTGCGGGATACGGGAATAGGCATTTCTCATGAGGAGAAGGCCAGAATTTTCGATACGTTTTACGAAAGCCAGAATCCGGATTATCACTCAACTTCCAAATATAAATTCATGGGAGGCGGCATCGGTTTAGGATTGACTCTTGCCCGCGAGATCGCCAAAGCACACGGGGGAACAATCCGCGTCGAAAGTGAGCCGGGACAGGGGGCTGAGTTCCTGGTTTATCTGCCGATAAAGATGTGAGCCGGCGCTCGTTTCAGAGAATATATGAAAAAAATAGCGACCAGCGCAGACGACAGCACCGATTTTGGACCGACACCAGGATTCGTAACCGATGACTCCAGACGCTATTTTAATCGTTGATGATGAAGAGTCGATCTGTAAGCTTTGCCAGATCGGGCTTGAAACACCGGCCACAGCCGCAGAGTGGACAACAGATGCCAGAGCAGCACTGCAGAAACTGGAAGAGAAAAACTATTCCCTGCTCCTGACCGACATCAAAATGCCACAGATGTCGGGCATAGAACTGATGCACCAGGCCAAACGCATCAACCCCGAAATGGCCGTGATCGTCATGACGGCCTATGCCTCCGTTGATACGGCTATCCGGGCGGTACAGGAAGGCGCTTCCGATTTTATCCATAAACCCTTCCATCTCGATGAGTTGAAGCTTTCGGTCAGCCGCGTGCTCGAGAGCCAGCGGCTGGTACGTGAGAATATCCGTCTGAAATCCATCGTGAACCTGATCGAGTTTTCCCAAAAAATAAACACCGTGCATGACCCGCAAAAGTTATATTCCCTGGTGATTGAGACTGCTCTGCAGGAAACAGGGGCGCGTGTCGGCAAGATTTTCGAGGTTGATGAGAAAACGCATAATCTCAAAGTAGAGTATGAATATAGCCTCGATGCCAGCGGCCCGGATAAGGATGGGCTGGTTTCCAACCTGGTTTCGGAGAATCTTGAAGAGGAGTTTACGCAGATACTCTCCAGTACAGGCAGCGAAAATACCTTGATGGCCTCCACGGTTGCTGTGCCTTTGCGTACGAAAAATCGGTTCAAGGGCATTCTGTCCCTCTACAATAAAGAAAATGAGCCCTTTTCCCGCGCGGATTTTGATGTGGCTTCTATCCTCGCCAATCAGGCGGCTATTGCTCTGGAAAATACAGAGCTGTTGCAGGACCTCGAGCGCCTCTTCCTCGAGACGATCAAATCGCTGGCAACGACTCTCGATGAAAAAGACCCTTATACGCATGGCCATTCACTGAGGGTCTCGCAGATTTCAGTGGAGATCGGAGAGCGTATGGGCTTTTCGGCAGAGCAGAAAGAAATACTCTCTCTCGCCGGGAGTTTGCATGATATCGGTAAGATCGGGATACCAGACAGCATCCTGCAGAAGCCGGGCAAGCTGACGAAGGAAGAGTACGAGATCATCAAGACCCACCCGGAAAAAGGGGCGAAAATTTTGCGCCATATCCAACGGCTGGAGCCGGTCGTCGAGGCGGTCTATACCCACCACGAGTGGTACAATGGCAAGGGATATCCACGCGGCCTGCAGGGCGAGGAAATACCTGTAACCGGTGCGATCGTCAATGTGGCAGATGCTCTGGATACCAT
>DRLW01000460.1 GCA_011375275.1 Bacteroidota bacterium | reverse complement strand
GTCGTACCGCGACATTTATGTCGCGCCCCAGCCGTCACCTCAGTAGCATGCAGAATAACGAAGACTATCGTGCCTCGCGACATGCATGTCGCGTTACACCCAGCACACCCCGTACCGCGACATTTATGTCGCGCTACATCCATCACCTCAGAGGCATGCTGAATAACGAGGACTATCGTACATTGCGACATGAATGTCGCGCTACATCCATCTCCCCAGACGTATGCTGAATAATGAGAACTATCGTACTTCGCGACATGAATGTCGCGGTACATCCATCTCCCCAGAAGCATGCTGAATACCGAAAACTATCGTGCATCTCGACATGCATGTCACGGGACAGGTTGGTTAAAATTCTGTCTATTGGAAAAATTTCATAATTTAATTCCGAAAATTAATCCATGAGTAAAATAAAATATTGCTTGTTTGACTTTTTGCCTTATATTTCGGCATGGAAAAAATCAAATTGGATAAAGCCGACAAGCACATTCTCAACATTCTGCAGGAAGATGGCCGTATTCGCAATGCGAAGCTCGCTTCTGAGCTGGGCATGTCACCCTCGCCGATGCTGGAACGGGTGAAAAAGTTGGAGCAGGCCGGCATCATCCGCAAATATGTTGCCCTGATCGCGCCGGAAAAGATCGGCAAAAATACCCTCGCTTTTGTGGCTGTTTCCCTGGCCGTGCATCAGCTCGGTTCCCTCGATGCGTTCAAAACAGAGATCGAGCAGCTCCCGGAAGTGCTCGAGTGCTACCACATTTCCGGCCCGCATGATTTCCTGCTCAAAGTGCTGGTGGAAGATATGGACGAGTATCGCGAGTTTGTCATCAACAAGCTGACCCGCATCGGCAGCCTGAACAACATCCAGACCTGGTTTGTGCTCGATACCGTCAAGCACGAAACGCACATCACCGTGGAATAGGAGCAGCGCATGCAGGATTATATCCTTTCACAAACCGCCGCCACCCTGCAACGCAGTGTCATGCGCGACCTCATGGCCCTGGCTGTCAGTCCGGATATACTTTCCCTCGCCGGTGGTTTGCCGGCCAGCGAAGTTTTGCCCGGGCAGGAGTTTTCTCAAAGCCTCGAGCGCGTTCTCAGCCGTGACGGCGCTGCAGCCATGCAGTACGGCCCGCCCTGGATGCCCCTGCGTGAGTGGATCGCCGGGTTTATGCGCGGGAAAGGGGTTGCCTGCTCGGCAGAAAATATTTTTATCACCAACGGCGCACAACAGGCTCTCGCTATACTCTCCCGTCTCTTTTGCGATCCCGGTGATACGGCAGTGATCGAGGCAATTACCTTCACCGGCGTGCAGCAGGTAACCCTGGGCAGGCGCCTGAATGTACACACCGTGCCGACAGACCTGGACTCAGGCGTGGATGTCGGGGCCCTCGAGCATGCCTTCCGCACACACCGGCCCAAACTGGCTGTTTTGATTCCGAATTTTCATAATCCCATGGGGGTAACCATCAGCCGGGAAAAGCGCGAGCGTATCGTGGCGCTGGCAGCCGAGTATCGCGTGCCGGTTGTCGAGGATGATCCTTACTCGCCATTGCGCTTTATGGGCGAGGCCATGCCGCCGCTCAAGGCTATGGACGAGGAAGGCATGGTCTTCTATATCGGCTCATTCAGCAAGATGCTCATGCCGGCCGCCCGTTTGGGCTGGATCGTCGGGCCTGCTGAACTGGCTGACCGCATAACCGTGCTGCGCGAGTCCATCGATCTCGAATCGTCTCAGCTCATTCAGCGCGCGGTGCATGATTTTGTTCAGGAAGGGCGTCTGGAAGCCTATCTCGACCGGCTCAACTCTACCAATCTGCGCCGCCGCCAGGTGCTGATGCAGGCTCTGGAAACGCACTTTGCGCCCCTGGGTGCCCGCTGGACAAAGCCTGAAGGCGGGCTTTTCGCCTGGATTACCTTGCCGGAGCACATCGATGCCTGGCAGCGTTTTGAGACAGCCGTGCAGCAGAAGGTCGCCTACATCCCCGGAGCGGCCTTTGCCGTACAGGGCGGCCACCGCAATACGCTGCGATTGAATTTCAGTAACATCACCGAAGAGCATATCCGCGAAGCCATACGCCGGCTGGCGCAGGTTTTTTCTGCTGCCTGATGCCAGGCATCAGCCCTTGCGTTTCAGCCGGTATGAGTTGTCCGGATGCCCTGCTCACAGTTGGATTAACCCGAAAACAATAACACGATATACTGGAGGTTCAGATGATTGCAACAGATTCACCCAAAGCAGGAACACGCCCGATCACCGAGGAGGATGATTCTGTCAAAATAAATAGTATGGATCACGTCGAATTCTGGGTCGGCAACGCGAAGCAGGCGGTTTTTTTCTGGTCCCATCTCGGTTTCAAGCCGGTAGCCTATTCCGGCCTGGAAACCGGCAACCGCCGATATGCCAGCTATGTGTTGCAGCAGAATAAAATCCGTTTTGTCGTTACCTCGGCTTATGATCCGCACGATGAAATATCGGCCCACTGCATGCTGCACGGCGATGGCGTCAAAGCGATCGCCATGTCTGTGGATGATGTCGAGGCGACCTATAACGAAACCCTCAAGCGCGGCGCTGAGGGCCTCAAGCCGCCGGCGGAATACAGAGATGATTCCGGCACGCTGTACAGTGCTGAGATCAAGTGTTATGGCCAGACCGTCGTCCGTTTTGTCGATCGCAGCAGGTATGATGGCCCGTTTATGCCCGGCTATGTTCCCATGACCTGGACGAAAGATGTTGAACCGGCCGGTCTCGAGGCCATCGACCACATGGTCGGCAATGTCGAGCTGGGCAAGATGAACTATTGGGTGGACTGGTTCCATCGCGTGCTCGGTTTCCGCCAGATCGTGCACTATGATGACAAAGTCATCCACACGGAGTATTCAGCCCTGATGAGCAAGGTGATGGCCAACGGCAACGGCCGGATCAAATTTCCTATCAACGAACCGGCGGAAGGGCGCAAAAAGAGCCAGATCGAAGAGTATCTCGATTATTACTATGGCCCGGGTGTTCAGCACGTGGCCATGCTGACGGGCGACATCATTTCCACGGTGCGCAAGCTGCGCGATCAGGGTATCGAGTTTCTGCGCGTGCCGCAATCCTATTACGATGCCCTGCCGGGCCGTATCGGTGAGATCAACGAAAGCTACAAGGATATCGCTGAACTCGGCATCCTCGCCGATCGTGATGATGAAGGTTATCTGCTGCAGATTTTCACCCGGCCTATTCAGGACCGGCCAACGGTGTTTCTGGAAATCATTCAGCGCCGCGGTTCGCGTGGGTTTGGTGTCGGAAATTTTAAAGCCCTGTTCGAAAGCATCGAAATTGAACAGGCCCGCAGGGGAAATCTGTAATAATCCGGATAACCAGAAAGCCTGTCCCGCTTTACCCCAAAATGCGTGCTTCACGCTACCAGGGCAGGCTAAATACTTTTGGAGGTAACTATGCCGATTTATCATAAACTGGGCGAGGTGCCCAAAAAGCGGCACGTACAGTTCCGCAAGCCGGACGGCAGCGGTTTGTACCGCGAGGAAGTGATGGGCCTGGAGGGTTTTTCCGGGATCCAGTCGATCCTCTACCATCACCACCTGCCGACCAAGGTTTTGAAAGCGGAGTTTATCCGCCATGACAAACCGAATTATGTCGATTTTGGCCCGCTGCGCCACCGCCAACTGGTCACGAAGGATATTCCCGCCGGCGGTGATCCTGTTACCGGCCGGCGCACCCTCATGGGCAACGCAGATGTCACCATCGGTATCTCGCGGCCAACCGAGGAGATGAAGTACTATTACCGCAATGGCCAGGCTTATGAGCTGTGGTTTGTGCACGAGGGCCGGGGCGTTCTGCGCAGCCAATTTGGTCGCCTGCCCTTTCATGAAGGTGACTATATCATCATTCCCTATGGTGTCACCTGGAAAATGGAGCTCGAAGGCAGCGGGCACAGGTTTCTCGTGGTCGAAAGTCCGAGCGAGATCACCACGCCGAAACGCTATCGCAACAAGTATGGCCAGTTTCTCGAACATTCGCCCTTCTGCGAGCGCGACTTCCGCCTGCCGCAGGAGCTGGAAACCTACACGGAGACAGGAGAGTTCGAGGTGCACGTCAAAGTGCGCGATCAGATTCAGCGCCATGTGGTCGCGTTTCATCCCTTCGATGTCGTCGGCTGGGATGGGTTGCTCTACCCCTGGATTTTCAATATCAATGATTTCGAGCCGATCACGGGACGTGTGCACCAGCCGCCGCCGGTGCACCAGAATTTCGAAGGTTGGAATTATGTGATCTGCTCATTCGTCCCGCGCATTTTTGATTACCACCCGGAAGCGATACCTGCCCCGTACAATCACAGCAACGTCAATTCCGATGAGGTCATCTATTACGTGGATGGTAATTTTATGAGCAGGAAAGGGGTTGATAAATATGACTTTACCCTGCATCCCTACGGCATGCCGCACGGCCCGCAGCCCG
>DRLW01000459.1 GCA_011375275.1 Bacteroidota bacterium | reverse complement strand
GGTAAGCGATAGTTCTTTGCGCATGTGAATTGCCGCCGGAGCGGCTACAAGACCGTCACACCGCAGGAGCGGTGTGACGAGAGCTAAACCGTTCGTAGTGCGCGCTTCAGCGCGCCCGGGAGCGAAAGCGCCTGAAGTCCCATGGTACAGGTGCGGATTTTCGCGGCAGGTGGCATTTCGTTGCGCATGTGAATTGCCGCCGGAGCGGTGTGACGAGAGCTAAGATGGGTTAGCAGAAATATCAGTAAAAATCACCCCACACGATGTGAGCAAGAGCCATCTTTTAATCATAAACATCAAAGTACAGGAGCTGCCATGTTCCGGGTGTTTCTCTTCTCCATATTCTGCGCGCACAGTCTCTTCGCGCAGAACTATGATTTCAGTGCTGTCGATCGCCTGCTGCAGGACTCGCTGCAGACCGCCTTCAACGGCAACGTGCTGGTGCGCATCGAACAGAACGATGAGCTGATCTACCGATTTCAGGCAGGAAATATCGCCGAGCAGACGCGGCGGGCGATCGCCTCGTGCACGAAATGGATTTCAGGAGCCGTGGTGCTGGCGCTGGCAGAGAAAGGCTACTTCAGCCTCGATGACAGCGTCGGACAGTATCTGCCGGTTTTCAGCCAGAACGGCAAAGGCCATTTCACTATCCGGCAGGCTTTTTCCATGACCTCCGGGTTGTACAGCAACGACAGATACGAAACCGACTCCGACCTGACCCTCGAGCAGTCGGTCGATTCCATCGCGGCAAATGTCCCGCTGCGCTTCAGCCCCGGCACCATGCTCGCCTACGACGGCAGCGGCATGCAGGTCATCGGCCGCCTCGCTGAAGTGGTCACCGGCAAAGACTGGCAGACGATCGCACGGGAACAAATCCTCGACAAGTGCGGCATGACCACAACGACATACGATGTGTTTGGAAAAAATCCAGCCATCGCCGGAGGCATCCGCAGCTCGGCACGGGATTATATGCGATTTTTGCAGATGGTTTTTCACGATGGCGAATACCGGGGCGAGCGCGTGCTGAGCACTGCGTCGATCAGCGAGATGTTCACCAACCAGAGCGGTGCTGCGCCGGTACTCTACAGCCCGTTCCCGCCTCGACATCCAGACTATGCCTATGGTGCAGACACCCTGCGATACGCATTCGGCAGTTGGGTTTTTGCAGAAAACCCCGAGACAAAGACCGTCGAGGAAATCAGCAGCCCCGGTGCCTTCGGTAGTTATCCCTGGGTGGACCGCAAGCGCAATCTCACCGGGATCACCTTTACCTTCCTGCTCATTAATGGCCGCCGGGATCGGGACACACAGATGAAAATGATGCGTCTCGTGCGCGAGATCATCGACGGCACAACCGGCGTACAGGAAACGGGAAACAGGGTGCCACACACCTCGGCCCTGCTGGCCAATTATCCCAATCCGTTTTCAGTACGAAACGACGGTACAACCACCATACGCTATCAGCTCACCAGTGCAGGCGACATCGGGCTGGCTATTTACGATCTCACCGGACGGCTGGTGCGGACGCTGGCCAGTGGCAGGCAAAACGCCGGAATATACAGCGCGCGCTGGGATGGCCGCGACGCGTACGGCCAGGATGTAGCCGCAGGGGTTTATCTGTACAGGCTGAAAACTGACAGGCAGGTGCTGGTACGGAGGATGGTTCTGCTGCGGTAAACACAGGAGGGATTTGGCTGAGAAAAGATACCATCTCGTTTCCTATTTGCGCATGGGAATTGCCCCTGGAGCGGTGTGACGAGAGGAACGTTCGTAGTGCGCGCTTCAGCGCGCCCGGGGACCAAAGCGCCTGAAGTCCCATGGTACAGGTGCGGATTTTCGGGGCAGGTGGTATTTCGTTGCGCATGTGAATTGCCGCTGGAGCGGCAACAAAGCCGTCACACCGCAGGAGCGGTATGACGAGAGGAACGTTCGTAGTGCGCGCTTCAGCGCGCCCGGGAGCCAAAATGCCGGTATCCCCATGATACAGGTGCGGGTTTTCGGGGCAGGTGGTATTTCGATGCGCTTGTGAGCTGCCGCCGGAGCGGCTACAAGCCCGTCACACCGCAGGAGCGGTGTGACGAGAGGTAAACCGTTCGTAGTGCGCGCTTCAGCGCGCCCTGCCAGCTTTGCGGTATGACGAGATGAGGCCGGATCATGCCTGCAAAGGCCTGCTCAGGATGCTTTTTCATCTCCCTGGTTTGAGCTCAGCAGCAGACGGTACAACTCATCGACATTTTTTTTCAGATTATAGTGCGCCGCAACGCGCTCGCGGGCGGCTGTACCTAATTTTTCGCGCAGATAATGATTGGCCAGCAGTTCGCTGATGACATTAGCGAGAATTTCCGGATTATCGACCGGCACGACACGCCCGGTCTCCTTGTCGATCAGCCCCGGGATCGTGCCGGTGGTGATAACCGGCATGCCACTGGCCATGGCCTCGAGCATGCCCATGGGCGGAATCACCGTGCTCTCTTCCCAATCCTTGCGGCTGGGCAGGACGAAAACCTCCGCCCGCCGCAAGAGATCGAGAATTTCCTCCATCCTCCGGGCCCCGGTAATGCGTACATAACGATTCAGTCGTAATGTATTGGTAAGGGTCTGCAGATCGGCTTTGGCCTCACCGTCACCGGCGATGACGATTTCAAAGTCGAGATTATTCAGCTCGAGAATTTTCGCAGCTTTGATCAGAATATCAAAGCCGC
>DRLW01000458.1 GCA_011375275.1 Bacteroidota bacterium | reverse complement strand
CAGACCGACTCAGATACTGCCCCCTGATTTATAGTAAAATCAGCACGATGCGTGTATGGAATAGGATAACAGAAATTTGGGCCATGAGTTCGGTCGATACCTTGATAGTCAAGTCGGAGTATCCATTTAACTCAACTAACCGGGCCTGCCCGGACACCGGCATCTGTCATCCCGGCCAAGCGAAGCGCAGTGCCGGGATCTCATCTTTTCGGTCATATGCCAGAGTCAAGGAGATTCCGGTCTTCCCCTGCGGGGAAACCGGAATGACGGCTCGGGGGCAGGCACGTGCTGTTGTCACACGGTCTGTTTTGGAAAAATGCAACCGTGCTGAGTTAAGTGGATAACCAGAATAGTCAAGCTGTTATCGCCTGAAATTATAGAGATCATACAAGCCTCAGGCTAAATCAGAAATCCCCCTAAGTTGGAGCCTTACCACGTGAGCAGCACTTCGAAATACTCTATCCTGGTCGTCGATGATGATAAAAATATCGGAAAAATGATCGAGATCAACCTCCGGAAAGCCAAGGAGTACGACGTCCGTACTGCGACCAGTGGAGAGGCCTGTTTGAAGATCATCGGTGAAGAGCTGCCGGATCTGATCCTGCTCGACATCCAGATGCCCGGGATCGACGGTATCGAGACATTGAAGCGCTTGCGGGATATCGAACCGCGCATTCCGGTGGTGATGATGTCTGCACACGCCACCATCGAAAAAGCGGTGCAGTCGATGAAGTTGGGGGCGTATGATTTTATCACCAAGCCTTTTGCCAGCGACCGTCTGCTGGTGACGGTGAAAAATGCGTTGATGACCAGTTCGCTGCAGAAGGAGATCAACGAGCTGCGCTCAGAGTTGCGCAGTAAATATAACTTTGACAATATCATCGGCCAGAGCGGCCGCATGCAGGAAGTCTTTCGGGCCATGGAGAAGATCATCGACAGCAATGTCACGGTGCTGATCCAGGGCGAGAGCGGAACAGGCAAAGAACTGATCGCGCGTGCGATACACTATCAGGGCCAGAAGCGGGCGAACAAGCCCTTTGTTGCGGTGAACTGTTCGGCGCTGCCGGAATCCCTGCTTGAAAGCGAGCTCTTCGGGCACGAAAAAGGAGCATTTACCGGTGCCAGTGGCAAGCGTATCGGAAAGTTTGAAATCGCCAACGGCGGTACGATCTTTCTCGATGAAATCGGTCTGATGAGTCAGATGACTCAGGCCAAGCTCCTGCGTGTTCTTCAGGAGCGTGAGTTCGAGCGTGTTGGGGGCAATGAGCTGGTCAACGTCGATGTGCGGGTGATTTCAGCGACCAATGTTGACCTTGAAGAAGCGGTCAAGAACGGCCAGTTCCGCGAAGATATCTATTACCGGATTTCTGTTTTCCCGATCAAGCTGCCCGCACTGCGGGAGCGTAAAGAGGACATCCCTCTGCTGGCAGCGTATTTTCTCGACAAATATGGGGCGCAGGAAGGCAAGGAAATTGAGGGTATTGCCCCTGATGCCCTCGAGCTGCTGATGGCATACAACTGGCCAGGGAACGTGCGCGAATTGGAAAACGCCATGGAACGGGCCGTGCTGCTGGCGACCACCGGTGAGATTACTCCCAAGGACCTGCCCAATTCGGTGCGGGCCATCGGTGAGAAGAAGATGTATGAAAAGGATGCGACGCTGTCGAGCTGGATTGAGAAGCTGGAAGAGGAAGCGTTGCGCCAGGCCCTGCTCGAATGCGAAGGGAATATCTCGAAGACAGCCAAAAAGCTCGGTATCGGCCGGGCGACGATTTACCGCAAGGCCAAGAAGTATGGCCTGCCCATGGTAAAGTAGGGCAGGGGCTCTGATGGATTGTGTGGCAAACACAGCAGATGTGACAGTATGAAGCCCGCCTGAGCGCGGGCTTTTTTTTATTCTATCCAGAGAATATACCGACCAAAACGCATCGCGCAGAAAAAAACGGCTCTGAATCACGCTGAGACACTTGTCTCAGCCAAAGACGTTAGAATTTCCAGCGCGATTTTTATTTTATCAAACTGCAACATTTCTCCTGCCTGAGCAGCAAAAAATCCACAAAAAAAAACTTTCCGCAGGTGGTATAGTATTTGCCCAAAGGGTGTCGTCAATTGGAACGGGATAATCACGCACCTTGGAGAATGGGCAGTTTTATGGAAAAAAGCAACCTTGTTACCCTCATCCCCAAAATTTGCTCAGGGAATTATACGCAGCAGGAATTAACACATTTCGTCAGCCTTGTACAAAAGATTTCCCTCAGTTATCTGAAATATCAGGAGGTAATCGGAAAGCATATTCGCTGGGAAAGAAAGCAAAGGAGTACAGAGCTTGAAGACATGGCGATTGACTGCGTTGCCGGCCTGTTCATGCGCAATGATCAGGATGAGTTCACGCAGTTGAAGCGTTACTTTGAACCTCATCTGGAGAAAGTGCCGGCTCCTGATGATGTTGAGCTGCTCGTTCTCTTGCGCCGCCTGGTGATCAAAAAAACCAAACAGGAGCTTTCGCGGATCTTTAAAGAGCGGGACCCGGAAGGCGCCAAAATCATCCGCAATATCCGCGTAGCTGTCAAGAATGCCGCGGATTTACAAACTTTTCGCGAGATGGGTCGCGAGTACATCTATTTTGCACCGGTGACCGAGGAAGTCGAGCTTGCCGGTGAGATGATGGACGGGGCAACTGCCTCTTACACAGAAACCGCTCCGGTTCTGGATGAAGTTTATCTGCGCAAGGACAAGCCCACCATTCCGGAGAAGGTACTGCGTAGCCAGTATCTCGACAACTACAACCCGAAGGATCATGTCTCCTCCAGTATCCGCAAGATGCTGGCCGTTGTCGGGGAAGATGAACGTTTTCAGAACTGCCTGCCGACAGACGTCATCGCCCGATTGATCCGGCACACCAATTTAGAGGTTGTGCGCACGCGTTTGTTGTCACAGTTCGAGGAAGTTTCGCCGTTGGACTATGTTCGCATGCAGGAAATAGCCCGGGCGAAGAAAAACGTTCTGAAAAAGATCGAGGCAAAAATTCAGAATCAATACGTTGCATCAGGGAAGATCAGCCAGGAAAAAGGGGATATTTACTACCGCACACTTGCCGATGTTCTTGATGACATCACGCACAGCAAGAAGATCGAAAGCTATTTTCGACATCTGCGCAAGTATATGCCGCACCTGACGCAGAAGCAATATCGCCGCGAAGAAAGGACGATTTTTGAGTATCTCGGCAAGCTCACAAAGAAGTGGTTTCGGGAATATCTAAAAGATTTGCTTTGATTTTACGCCAAAGGTTGGTTATGTTCGTACATTCTTCTACGAAGAATCAAAAAACGGCATACCAACCTTGCGTAGAGTCTTATGAAAATTCCCAATCGCTTGAGACGTCTGGACTTCAGCAGTTGCCCTGATCAGGAAAGCATCGAAAAAATACTGTTGCGCGCACGTAAAAACCCTGTCGTATATCGGGCGTTTGAACAGCACATGCTGACATGCAGCCATTGCCAGTCTGTGGTTAAAAGGCTGCAGGCATTTTATGAAATTTTAGAAACAGAAATCGCCAAGCCGGCCTCGCCGAAGGTTGTCCGGTTTGCACAGTCTTTGAAAAAACGGGTGAAGCCTGAATAAGGCTTTGCCCGACATCCTCTTTTTATACCCTGGCGCGGTGGATACCCTCTGCTCTTCTTCCCTATTTCTATTCAATTTAAACACCAAAATTTCACTTGACTGGTGACCTTTTTTCGCGTACTTTAAAGATACTTTGCGTGAAATTAGCCTCACTGTGTCCTAACCCCAGCGATAAAACGTATGGAAAATCCCAGCATCCTTGTCATCGATGCAGACCCGAAAAATCTGCAAATATTGCGTGACAGCCTGGAATCCTCCGGCTTTGATGTCATGACTGCATCTGACGGCATGCAGGCGCTGGAGACTATCGCTCAGGACCCGCCCGATATCATCCTCTCCGAAGTCAGCCTGCCGGATATGGACGGCTTTCAACTGCTGGAAAAATTAAAAGAATCTCCTGATTCGGCCGCGATCCCGATCATGTTTCTCACCAACCGCCGGGAGATACAGGACCGTGTGCGCAGTTTGCGTGGCGGTGTCAAGGATTACATGATCAAGCCCCTGCACGTCAAGGAGGTGATCGCCCGCATACGTATGATTTTACGGCGGTTGCAACGCGTGCAAGGCCGCGAGGGGGGTGAGGCAAAAAAACTCGCTGGCAGGCTGGAAGAGCACAGTGTCATCGATCTGATCGAAAATTTTGGCGTCGAGCGCAAGTCCGGCGTTTTAAATGTTTATAACGAACACAATCGCAATGGTGAAATCTATTTTCGGGACGGCGCAGTGGTGCATGCCTCTATCGGGACATTGAAGGCAGAAAAGGCTGTGTACCAGATGTTGCCGTGGAAAAGCGGCCATTTCATCATGACGTTTAAAAAGGTCGATGTTCAGGATACCATCTCTGTCAGCAACCTTGGCTTGCTGCTGCAGGGATTCAAGAGGATGGAAGAGCGCGAGAGCTTATTTCATGAACTCCCCTCCCCTGAGACCACTTTCGTTCTCACCGATCGCTTCAAGCAGATTCTGCGGCAGAAAGAACTCTCCCCCGATGTTGCGAAGCTGATCACGCTCATCGATGGCCGCCGAGATATCATGAAGCTCATCGATGAAAGCATCTATGATGATCTGAAAACATTGAAGAAGCTCGTACGTCTGTACCAGCAGGGGTTTATCGCCCCGGGGAAGGCCTCGGACTCTGCAGCCCCGGAAATCAAGATTCGCGGCAGTGTTCGCGATGAGGCTGATGACAGCAGTGCCGGCGAAGATGACACTGCCAGCATGTTCCAGAATTTTATCGACTCCCCTGCTTCTGACAGCATCACTTTTGCCAATGGATCGTCTGAGTATGAATCTGAGTTTGAGCACGACGACTTTCCACCCCTGCCGGAAGAAACGCAGGTGCCGGGTGATGCTGCTGCACGGCCTGAAGAGCAGGAAGAAAAGACAGAGGAGCGTCCCCATAGCCCTCACGACCCCTCGCTGCCTGAAATCCGGGAAGAAGTGAATGGCAATGGTAGCGAACCCAAAACAGAGTCTGAACCGGCAGAGGCTGTGCAGGAAGACGCAGGCGATTTTCTGCTCGATTCACCGGAAATGCAGGCACTGTTGACCGAAGATACGCCCGCGAGCGACGCTGAGCAGGCAGAGCCGGACCTTGAAGTTTTTCATACAGATTCCCCCGCGCAACTATCCGCCGAGCTGACTACGGATGAAAGAAGCAGCGTGCCGGAACCCATGGCTTCGCGGGAGATTGCACCGGATCTCGATATCCTCGAAGCGCTTGCCAAGTTTCAGGAAGCCGGCGCTGAGGAAGACCCCACTCCACCGCCCGTTTACGGTGAAACAACGCCCCAGCCCGCATCACAACTGCAGCCGAAGCCCCGGAGCGAACCTGTGGCGAAAAGCGAACCGGAGAGGGAGGAAAGGGCTGAGCTGCCTCCTGCGCCGTCTCTCGACGATGCCGGTGATGTTCAGAAATCTTTTGTCAATCCGCTCAGCAAAGAGACGCATATAGCCAAAAGCTCACCGAATACATTCGGGAAGAAGCTGGAAAAAAACACTCAGTTTACCTTCCCCTTGCGCAGTTATGGTCGTCCCGGAGACAAGAAAGAACCGCCTTCAGCAAAACCGGTTGCGCCGGCGCCTCGTGAAGAAGAGCCAAAACGGCCGGTAACGATTCCGGAGATCACCCCGTTGCAGGAGCAGCCGCCGGCTGCGGAGCAGGATATTTCACCGCCGCGGGAGCGTATTTACGATATTCCGCCCGCCCGCCAGGGGCTGGAGCCTGTTGAGAAGGAGAGCAAAGCGAAAGAGAAGCCCCGCGCGGAATTCCCGGACCTCGATCATCTCATCCCGGCGGATGAAGCTTTGCGCACGCCTGCCAGCCCGGGCAGGGCTTTTGATGGGCAGAGCGACGCAAAGATCACCGAAAGCCTTGCGCGGTTGGTTGGCTTTGCCGAAAGTACACCCGGGAAGATCGTCATACTGGGAAGAAATCCGGGTGGCATACATGGTTTTGTCGCTGCTCTGTCGAAGGGAAACAGCGTTATCCGGCTCAAGGCCGAAGCCGGCAGTTATCTCGGTATTGGGGAGCATGACCTCGCTGATGGTTCGGGAGCAAAAATCGTCGGTGTGTCCAGTGATCAGCAGTTTACGCGCTTGATCGACACGCTGGGGGCGGGTTTCGCTGGTTATGTCTTGCTGATCGAAGCGACCACGCGAGAAAATCTGGATTATTTTCAATATTTGTATAAAGCTTTGAAAACAGCCTATGACAAGCCCTTTGCCGTGGCTGTCTTGAAAGCCTCCCGGGAAAAAAATCTCGCCCCGGAGACGATTCGGGATATGATCCAGGCTGAGGCTGACGATCTGATTGCTTATGTGGATATCACCGATCAGACCAGCCTGACGCAGTTTATGAGCGCATTCGGGCAGCAGGACTATCTGCAGCGCTGGCTGGCTGATTGAAGGCCGGTTGCAGGCGTTACGACAGGATAGCGACAGACCGCCATGACACGAAAAAAAATAGTGATTGCCGACAATTTCGAGTATGACATCAAGGAGCTGCGCAAAGCTCTGATCGTCGCTGGTTACGAGGTTCGTGTGGCGCAGAATGGCGGCGAGGTCATGGCCCTGCTTGAATCCTTTTCTCCAGATCTCATCCTGCTCGAGGTTCGCCTGCCGGAGCTCAACCTTTCCGAAATCATCTCCCTGATCAAAACCGAACAAAAGGACAGAACGATCCCTTTCGTGCTCAGCGGGTCACCGCGAACCGTGGATGACCGCGTCAATCTGCTCGAAATGGAGATCGATGAATTTTTGCTCAAGCCGTTTGATATCGAAGAGGCGATAGCGCGGATAGAGATTCTTCTGCGCGAGGCTGAGCAGGCCGAGCCTGAAGAGCCGGTTGCAATCCGTGGTTTCAGCGGTTCGTTGGCTGAGATGAGTTTGGTCGATTTGCTTCAGACGCTCGAAGTCGGCAAGAAGAGCGGTGTGATCCGTATGAACAGAGCCGGGGCTGAAGGCCGGGTTTATGTCACCGACGGAGAAGTCCTGGATGCACAACTCGGAACTCTCGAACCGAAAAAAGCTCTGCTGCGTCTTTTTACTTGGACGGATGGCCAGTTTGCAGTGGACATGCAAAAGCACGAAGGCCCGAAACAAATTTTTGAGACAACGCAGGAGCTGATTTCCGAGGGCATCACACGGCTGTACCGCTGGAAACAACTGACAGCAGAGCTGCCTTCGCTGCATTCGGTCATCATCGCCTCGGATGCGCAACCGGATCAGACGATTAAGAAGGACGAACGTCAGGTCTTCGAGCTGCTCAACGGCAGCAAGCGCCTGATCGATGTCATCGAGGAAAGCACGTTTGATGATATCAAGTCTCTGCGGCTGCTGAAGTCTTTGTACGAGAAGGGCTATATCCGCGAAGCTCCGGATTTGCAGGACAAACCCCGCCCGCAGGTTCTCGAGCATTTTTCCAAGCGTGGCGAAAAAAATGGCCACTCTGAGGATGGCAACCATCTCGTCGAGGCTTTTTCCAGCATGTTGAGCAAGAGTAACAACGCGCGGCTGGAGGCGCTGGAAAGGCGCAAGCAGGACCGCAGGCGTGGCGACAGACGCCGGCAAGAGCGGCGCAGCGGATTTGGCGCGCGGCAACGAAAAATCTATCTCAACAAAAGCGAACTCATGATTGTAAAAGAGAAACTTCTTTCCGATATTAACAGCTTAGCCAGGACACCCGGAAGCCATGAGAATAGGTGAGATAGCTGTTGTCGCACCGCACCCGGATGATAAGAAGCAGTTTATTCAGTCCTGTGCGGACTCTGTCAATGCCGTTAATGAGCAGATAACCTTTGGTGAATATACCATCAACGACGAGCTGGTTTTGCACCTGTACGGCATCGTCTTTCCGGATATGGGCGAGAGTGATCTGTCCTGGGATTTGATCTCGAGTAAAATACTCGGCTACATCGTGCTGTTCCGCTGGGGGGATGCTGATTCATTTCGCAAAATTCAACGCGTAACCGATTATTTTACCAGCCAGTTTGATACCACAGTCGTTGTTGCGGCGCACACGGCGAAAAAACGCCCTGCGTTGCCGAAAGCATTTGCCGAAGGGCTGCCTGTCGATAAAAATGGTTCTTTCACTTTTTGCGATGTGACAGACCCGGTGAGTACGAAAAAAGTTCTTCTCAGCCTGGTCAATCAGATTATCGACAGTATCGAGTGAGTGTTCCGTTTTATGATTTTACAGCATAGCTGCATCCCGGCTGTGTTCCTGCGGCCGTGAGCGAGTACAGCAAACGCAGCGTGTAGCAATTGCAGGCCACTGTGCACCCGCGCAGCGGCCTTTTTAAATTCATTTTTTGGAGAGGAAAATGCAGAAAAAAATCTACTCGTCCATCATCGAGACTATCGGGGACACCCCTTTAATTGAGCTCAACAAGGTTACGCGCGGCATACAGGCGCGGGTGCTGGCAAAAGTGGAATATTTCAACCCGGGTGGCTCGGTCAAAGACCGTATCGCACGGTCGATCATCGATGCGGCGGAAAAAGATGGCTCCCTGAAGCCAGGGGGGATGATCGTGGAAGCGACCTCCGGCAACACGGGCGCCGGATTAGCGCTGATCGCGGCGGTGCGCGGCTATAAGGCGATTTTCACCATGCCGGACAAGATGAGCAGCGAGAAAGTCCGCTTGCTCAAAGCTTATGGTGCAGATGTCATCGTCTGCCCGACACATGTGCCGGCTGATTCTCCGGAAAGCTATTACGAAGTAGCCAAAAAACTCGTGCGCGATAACCCCAATGCGATTCTCGCCAACCAGTATTTCAACCCGGATAACCCGATCGCACACTACCACACTACCGGCCCGGAAATTTGGGAGCAGACCGGCGGCAATATCGATTATTTTGTTGCAGGCATGGGCACGGGCGGCACGATAAGCGGTACGGCAAAATATCTCAAGGAAAAGAACCCGAATATCAAGGTCGTCGGGGCAGACCCGGTCGGATCGATTTTGAAGGAATATTTTTATACGAAAAAACTCATCGAGGCCCGGCCTTACAAGGTGGAAGGTGTCGGCGAGGACATCATTCCCGGGACGATGGATTTCAGTGTCATCGATGAGGTGATCGATATCGATGACAAGGAATGTTTTCTCACGGCGCGCAGGCTGGCAAGCGAGGAAGGGTTGCTGGTCGGCGGCTCCTGTGGGCTGGCTGCTGCGGTTGCCCTGCGTGTGGCGCGCGATCTGCCGGCGGATAAAACCGTCGTCGTGCTGTTGCCTGATACCGGTGAGCGCTACCTGTCGAAGTTTTATAATGATGAGTGGATGCGTGAAAACCGTTTTCTCGAAATCGAACGGGTGACGATTGGCGAGGTACTGAAAATCAAGGATAGCAGGCTGCCGCAACTGATCAGCCTGGCGCAGGATGCTCCGGTTACCAAAGCCCTGGAATTGATGAAAGAACACAACATCTCGCAGATGCCGATCTTCGACGGTGAGCGTCCTGTCGGCGGGCTGGAAGAGAGCTCGGTGATGGCAAAAATTCTGGAAGATCAGAGTCTTCTGGGTGGTGCTGTGCGCGATATCATGGATGAAGCCTTTCCGGTGCTCAACCCGAACGATACCATCGAGCAGGCCAAGCAGCTCTTTGCCCGCAAAGTGCCCGCGATCCTGGTCGAACAGAACGGTACCGTTATCGGTCTGATCACCAAGTCCGACATTATTTCTTTTATCGTAACCTGAGAGGAGTTCATCCATGGGATTTTCAACCGACGCCGTCCATGCCGGGCAGGAGCACGAAAAAGTTACCGGGGCGGTGATCACACCGATATTTCAGACCTCGACGTACGCACAGAGCGGGCCGGGCGAACACACAGGCTATGAATATGGCCGGACGCAGAACCCGACGCGCGAGGCATTGGAAAAAAATGTCGCCACGCTGGAGAGTGCGGCACATGGCATTGCCTTTTCAAGCGGTCTCGCAGCCACCAGCACCATCGCGCAGCTTTTCGAAAAAGGGGACCACATCGTTGCCACGGAAAATGTATATGGCGGAACGTACCGTTTTTTTACCCAGGTCATGGGCAAGTTCGGCTTGCAGATGAGCTGGGTGGATACCAGCGCTGTTGAACAAGTCGTCGCTGCCCTGCGGCCGGAAACGCGGATGGTTTTTATCGAGACGCCGACGAACCCTTTGCTCGTGCTTTCCGATATTCGTGCAATTGCTGATGTGTGCCGCGAACGTGGTATCCTGCTCGCAGTGGACAATACGTTCCTCAGCCCGTACTTTCAGCGGCCGCTTGAGCTGGGTGCAGATATTTCCATGCACAGCATGACCAAATATCTCAACGGCCACAGCGATGTGGTCGGAGGTATCGTGTTGACCAACAATGATGAAGTTGCAGAAAAACTGCGTTATCTGCAAAACGCTGTCGGTGCTGTGCCCAGTCCTTTCGATGCCTGGCTGGTATTGCGTGCTACCAAAACGTTGGCGCTGCGCATGCAGGCGCACGGCCGTAACGCTCAGAAAATCGCCGAATATCTCACCGAACGCGATGATATCGAGCAGGTGATCTACCCGGGATTGCCCTCACACCCTCAGTATGAGCTGGCACAGCGGCAGCATCTGACACCCTATGAGGAGTTCGGCTCAGGCGGGATGGTTACTTTTATCGTTGAAAGCTTTGAGAGAGCGCGAACCATCCTGCAGAAAATGCGTTTGTTCACGCTGGCCGAGAGCCTCGGGGGAGTGGAAAGTCTGGTTTGCCATCCTGCTTCGATGACCCACGCCAGCGTGCCGAAAGAGATGCGTGAAAAAATCGGCCTGACCGACGGCTTGATCCGTTTGTCGGTGGGAGTGGAAGATGCGGACGACCTGATCGAAGACCTCAGGCAGGCCATGCAAGGATAACGATGCGGATTTTGCTACTGGTGCTGCTGGCCTCGCTGATGCCGGCAGCGCACGGCCAGGCTCAAAGTACACGATCACCGTGGCAGACTCTCTCGTCCGCGGTGTTTTCCGTGTACTATCAGAAAGGGGACTCTGTCAATGCGCGCACGATTTTGACCATCCTTGAAAAAGAGTTCCCTTCTCTGAGTTCTGAGCTCGGCATCAAACTGACCTCACCGATCGGAATTTACATCGCGCCATCGCGAATCAGTTTTAATCGTCTGACCGGAGGTGCCATTCCACACTGGGGCGAGGCTGTTGCCGATGCCCGCAAGCAGATCATCATCGTCAAAAGCCCGCGCTGGTTCCGATCGAACAACCGCCCGCGTACTCTGCTCACCCACGAGCTCGTGCATATCCTCGTTGGCATAGCCACCAACAACGCAACCCTGCCGCGCTGGCTGAATGAAGGCCTGGCGATCTACATCTCCGGAGAAACCGAGTACGCAGACGGTCGGGAGATCGCGCATGCGCGTTTCAGCGACCAGCTCATCCCCTTAAAGCAGATCGACGCCATGTTCGCCTTTGAGCAGTTTCAGGCGCACCTCGCCTACCAGCAGGCTTTCTCGGCAACCAGTTATCTCGTCGAAACCTATGGGCATACGGCGCTCTCCGCACTGCTGCAGAATGTGCGCAGGGAGCGTAACTTCGAGCGTGCCTTTCAGAAGACGTTCGCTGTTTCCACACAGCGTTTCGAACAGGACTGGAGGGCATGGCTCGAAAAAAAATACCGCTACACCTTTCTCGTCGATTTTGAGTACTGGTTGTGGCTGGTGATCGTGCTGTTGTTTTTTGCCGCCTTTCTCATGGTGCAGAGGCGAAAGCGGCGAAAATTGGCCGAATGGGAACAGAGCGAGCACACATCGGGTGAGCCGCCGTACAGCGCGCCCGAGAATTGATTTGCTTCTCCAGGCCAGATTCAGTATTTTTTGCGATTCGTGCCTGCTCCGGGCCAGAGCGTATCTGCCGGTGGTGTTGAGATGAAAAATTCACAACACAGCATGAGAGGCTGCAACCTCACCTGAGCGATCGATTATTTGAACAACAAGCAGCAGGCAAAGCTCACAGCTTTGGGCTGAAGCCGGGTTGCACCACAAAGGCCACGAAGCTCGAAGAAAGCAGAAGAGTCGTAAAAGTCGGGGCAGCGGGTCATCGTTTTTCTCACACGACGCCGCCATGGTGCTATGTCCTGCAAAATAATCCGCCGCATCGCTGCGCCGTTGCGTGTGTCTTTTTTTGTGCTGGAAGGAGCCTGTTTATCCTGTGAATGAAGAAAAAAGAATTTCGATAGACTTTCCCCTAAAAGGAGAATGGCAGTTTTTACGCCCTCCCGGCCATCATCCTTATGCATTCGATTTTGTGATGAAAGATCCAAATCGAAAAAAATATCACAAAAAATCGAAAATCAATCAGGTTATAGGCAAAATAGGGGCTGATCACTATTATTGCTGGAATCAACCCGTGTACTCTCCCGTGGAAGGAGAAGTGTTCCAGGTTGGAAGGAACTGGGGAGACCATAGATATACTAATATTTGGAAAACAATTGCTCTTTGGTTCAATGCTACTTACAGATTTAAGCCCGAAGAAGTAAATGGAAAATTGGATATTCGGCCAAATGCCGGCAATTATGTCATGATTATTACGCAAGAAGGCTATATTGTATTTCTTGCGCATTTAAAGGAAGGTTCATTACAAGTTGAAATGGGGCAGAAAGTAGAAGTGGGGCAGTGGATAGGCAATGTTGGGAATTCGGGAAATTCAACAGCCCCTCATTTGCATTTAAATATATTTGACCAAATGCATGACCCATTCAAAGCTCGAGTACTGCCATTTGTATTTAAGAGTTATGAAGAATTAACGGATGGGAAATGGGTGTCAAGGAGTTTGGCTGTACCCAAAGTTAAGTCTATGATAAGGTTAGGTTAAGGATTGGCAGGTACTGGTGATCCACTTAACTCAGCACGGTTGCATTTTTCAACCAGACCGTATGACAACAGCACGTGCCTACCCCAGAACCGTCATTCCGGTTTCCCCGCAGGGGAAGCCGGAATCTCCCGGACTCAGGCACGAGCCCGAAAAGATGAGATCCCGGCACTGCGCTTCGCCGGGCCGGAATGACAGATGCCGTCTGAGCCGGGCCCGGTTTGCTGAGTTAACTGGATACCCGGATTGGCAGGCTAAACTCACGTTATCCCGTTCGCACAGCTTTGGGCTGCAGCCGGGTTGCGTCACGAAGCGACGTCCTCTAAAATAATAACATTATCGTGCACCCCAAAAGAATGTATTGTTCGGGGACTGATCGTTCAGAT
>DRLW01000457.1 GCA_011375275.1 Bacteroidota bacterium | reverse complement strand
CTGGGCAAAAACCCCAACTGGGGCGGTGCCTATATCGACATCCGCGAGCCTGCGTGGCACGCACTCGTACTCGACAATATCATCCCCGGAATTCTTGCCCGGGGCTTCGACGGCCTGTTCCTCGACACCGTGGATTCAGCGGAATATCTGGAAAGATATCACACAAAAAAACACCCGGGCATGCTGCAGGCCGCAACCCGTCTGATCCGCGCTATCCGGCAGCGCTATCCGGAAGTGCCGCTGCTGCTGAACCGCGGCTTTGCCCTAGCCGGGGCTGTTGCTGACGCCATCGACGGCGTGGTTGCCGAGTCCGTTTTCGTCGTGCAGCAGGATGGGGCGCCTGTGCTGAACACAGCCACAGCGCTGACAAATACCCTCGACCTGCTTCGCTCGCTGCAGCGGCAGGGTCTGCTCATCCTGACGCTCGATTATCTGCCGGAACAGGATGAACGGATCGAGGATGTCATCCGCCGCGTGCGGGCGCTGGGTTTCGTTCCGTACATCAGCACGCAAGAGTTGGACAGAATTTTCACACACACCCTCGAGTAAATGCAATGGGAATACGTACCGGATGGATCGTTCTTTTCGTCGCTGCGGTTTCAACCGCTTCGGTGATGATTTTTGCTTCAGATACGCGTCTGGTGGATTTGCAGGTTGCATCGGGGCGCTACCATGAGGCGGTCCGCAGCTACCACAGACTCATCACTGAAAATCCGGGCAAAGCAGCGGAGTTATACAAAGGGCTGGCTCTTGTATATGCCCGTATGGACAAAAGCGAGCTCGCCGAGCAAGCTCTGCTCGAAGCCTGGCATGCGGGTAACCGTGAGCCGGAGGTGCTGCGCCAGCTCTACCAGCTCGCTGCTGCCAGAGAAGACCGCAAAAGCGTCATCCTGTTTCTGCGCCAACTGCGCGAAGTCGAACCGGAGAGTCCGGTCTATCCGGAACTCCTCGCCGAAGCCTATGTCTGGAATCAGCAGCCGGAGCTGGCACTGAGCCTGTATGACAGCCTGATTGCTTCTGACAATTTCTCGCCAAACATGCTGCTTGCGGCAGCACGCCTGCACCGCGATCTTGGGAATTACCGCGCTGCTATCGATCGGGTGCGTCGCTATCAGGCGTTGAGCGGAGACCATAGCCAGCGGCAGTTTCTGGCTGAGCTGTATCTGGCGGCGGGCGAGAAAAAATCCGCAGCCGCGCTGTTCGAACAGATTCTGGCGGAACGCCCGGGCGAAGCGGCGCTGCGATCGCGATTGATCGATCTGTACATGTGGATGGACCTGCCGGAAAAAGCCGTCGCCCATCTCGACCGCATGGCCGGCGGCGGCAGCAACTCTCTGGCCGTCAGAGAACGCTTTTTCGAACTGCTGCGCACCTACCAGCCCATGGCGGCGATCCGGCTGCTGCAACGTAAATTGGAACGCGAACCGGGAAACAACGCGATCCGCCATCAACTGGCAGCACTTTATCTGCACATCGGGGAAAGCGAGCGGGCGGTGACCAGTCTGCGCGACGTCCTGCGCACAGCACCCGGCGACACCAGCGTCCTGCGCGAAATCGCACGTATCCGTGCCGAGCGTCGCCGGCCGGATAAATTCATCGAAGCCATGAACGCCCTGCTGGCTGCAGATATCTATGATCAGAAGCTCATCGACAAGCTGATCATCCAGTACCGCTATGAAAAAGAAACCCGGCGGCTGCAAGACCTGCACACACAACTCATCGCCAGCGGCAACAGCACGGAGAAGACGCTGCGCGATTATGCCGGCCTGCTCTACCAGACCGGCCGTTACAGAGAGGCAGCCCTGCAACTGCAGGAGCTGTTGAACCGTTTCCCCGGCGATGCCGAATTGCGCCTGCAGCTCGCCGCAGCGTACGAAGCCGCAGGTGAGGATGGCAGGGCTGCTGATGCACTCTGGGATGGGATTCAGAGCGGCCAGCGCGATGAAGGCTATTTAGTCGCCGCTGCAGACTTTCTCGCCCGCAAAGGCTACTACGACCGCAGCTCGGCAAGCTATACCATGCTGGTCAACCTGAACCCCTCGAACACACGCTATCGCAAACGCCTGATCTCAGTCAACATCGCCCGGGCAGCCTATGCCGAAGCGCTGCGTGCGTATGATGCCCTCGAGGCCCGGCGGCCGCTGACCTTCAACGAAAATCTCGAACGGGCTTCGCTCTACTGGCTCTCCGGCGATGAACAGAACATGCACACCATCCTGTCCGGGCTGGACAAAGGCGACCTCACCACAGCGCAGCGCGATGCGCTGACCAGGTTTTATTTCCAGCGTGGTTTTCTCAAAAAAGCCATCAGCAGAGCACGCAACGCCTTGCTGCACGAACCGGCAGACAGCCTGAACATGCGCATTCTCGGCATCGCGCTGGCCTGGAGCAACCAGCCACAGCAGGCGACAGAAATACTCGAACAGTACCAGCAACGGTACGGCGGGGATTATCAGACGCATTTTCAACTCGGAGAGCTGTACACCCTGGCGGGCAAAAAAGAGCGTGCGACTGAGGAATACACAGCCAGCCTCGATCTGCTCAGCAGGCGTATCGCCGGCAGGCAGGAACAGATCATCGAGGCCCACATCCGGGCACGCCAGGGCCAGGTGGGCGACGCGAGCCGGATTTTCGAGGAACTGCTCGCGCAAGCGCCGGAAGATGCGTCTCTGCTGGCAGAATACACCAGCATGCTGCTCGAAAGCGGCTCGTATCAGCAGGCCGGCCTGATGGCCATGCGGCTGCTGGCTGTCGATCCCGAAAACAGCCGCGGCCTGCACCTGCAAAGCCGGATATTTGCCAGGCAGGGCAGATTGCAGCAGGCTGCAGACCTGCTCTGGCAGCTCTGGCAGAAGGACCCTGAAAATACAGGCTACTTACTCGATTTTGCAGATATCGCCATGCTGCGCGGTGACTGGCGTGGCGCACGCGATGCCCTGCGGGAGCTCATCGCCCGCGATCCGGCCAACCAGCCGGCACGGGAGCGCCTCGATCAACTGCGCAGGAACAATCCGCTTGCCCTGGCCAGCCTGTTCGAAGCGTCGCAACAAACGTCCCGGTTCAGCCGCTGGATGTACGGTGTACTCTACTCGGCCGCGCGCTCGCCTGTGCTCAACTTCATATTCTCCGGCGAGGATGAGACCAACGTGACAGACTACGCCGGGCTGGGAACACACCGGATCCGAAGCGCCAACATCACTTTGCGCTCGCGCTGGGCCGGGCGCTGGCAATCCGAAGTGACAGCGCAGGGCAGAACCGATGCCGGTCGCAGCGAAGCCTCGCTGCGCGGCAACCTCACCTGGATGCCGCGCCAGGGCATTCGCGCCAGCGCCGGCGCATCCTGGAACCAGCTCTGGCGTGAAGCCTATCCGGCGGTGTTCTATTTCGGCCGGGCTGACCGCGTGCAGAGCGATGTGTACTGGTACCTGCGCAACGGTCTCTACTTCTGGAACAGGCTGACTTTTGAGCGATACCGTGTTCTGAATGAGCAGCATCTCGGCCAGGGTTTGCACGCCTTTGCCCGAGCGGGATACGAATGGCGCCGCCTGCGCGGACTTTCGACATTTTATCAGTTCAGCCGGCATGAATATGCCACAGACCACAGCGAGACACCGCTGCTGGCCGGATACCTGCTCGACGAAAACATCCACTCCCTCGGGTTGAATTTCTCCCGCCGGCTCGGGCCGCGGTTCTATCTCAACCTGAGCGGCTCCCTCGGCTACAGGCCGCAGTACCGCGATCTGCTGCAGTATGGCGAGCTGAGTCTGGACTATACATTCATGCGCAACCTGCTGCTGCGTTCGCGCTTTGTCTATGGCAACAGTGGCTATCAATATTCCGATAACCAGGCAGGAAGCATTTCATTTTATCTGGGATACTACTACTGATGACCGAGAAACAACGCCCCTATCTTTTTCTGGCTGAAATCGTGCTTATCGCGCTCGCCCTGGCCGGTTTGAACCAGGTGCTGCAGCCGGCCAATCCCGGTTTCATCGCGGTCTCGCCGCATCCGTACTGGCTGCTGGTGTTGCTGATGGCTTCGCGGTATGGCGTGGTGCAGGGTTTTGTCGCCGGCGCTGTTGCCTCCGGGCTCTATCTGTATTTTGGCCTGTCCTCGGAGCAGCTCGATGTTTCCGGCGTGAGCTTTCCGCACGGAGACTATCTGCTCCCCTTTCTGTTCATGTTCACCGGTGGGCTGGTCGGGCAGATCAGGAGCTTTTATAAAAACCGCCATCAGCAGCTCGAAAAAAAATACACCTCGCTTTTCGATCGTTTCGCGGAGCTGAAAAAACTCTACGAGACATTGCTCGAATCCAAAAAAATGCTCGAACGCCGCATTGCCACGCAAACACACACGCTGCTGACCCTGTTCGAGCAGCTCATGCACATCGGCCAGGAAGATGAAACCGAAAAACTGACCGGCAAACTGCTCGCCCTGCTGCAGGAACAGCTCGATGTCGAATGTGCTTCGGTCTATCGCCTGCAGAGCAACACACTGAAACGGCAACAGAGCCTGTGTAGCAATAGCGAATCCCGACTCGGTGAGGAGCTCGATCTTCGCCATGGACTCATCGGTGAGGTCATCGCCCAGAAACAGCTTGTCTGCATCAATCACATCTATGACAAGAGCAGCGAGCAGGAGTATGCGCAGGAAAACATCATTATGGCAGCGCCGATTCTGCTCGAAGATGGCTCTATTTTCGGGGTGGTCGTCATCGAAAAGATGCCATTTCTGCGCTACAATGCCAACTCTGTGCGGATTTTCGACAAGATGGTACAGTGGTTTGCCACCGTGCTGATCAGCCACAAAAAATATCAACAGGCACGCGAAGGCACCATCGCTGATGAGATCACCGGTGCATTCAACTATGCCTATTTTGAGAAACGCCTGCGCTATGAGATTACCCGGGCAAAGCGCTACCAGACGGAGCTGGGGCTGGCCCTGATCCGGGTGACGGAATTCTACGCCATGTCCGAGCAGAACCGCACCGATCTGCTGGTCATCCTCAACATGATTTTCCGGCATTCTCTCCCGGAAACCGCGCTGATCGCCAAGTACAAAGCCATCGATACTTTTGCGATCATTTTTCCCCATGAGGATATCGATAAGCTGAAAGAGATCATGAAAACACTGAAAAGGGAAATCGAAAATTTTCACTTCCGGCCTTTCGAAGATCAGGATCGCGAGCTGGATATCCGCGTGGGGCTGGCCTTTCTCGAACAGGCCGGCGGCACGTTCGAGCAGCTCACCCGTTCGGCTGAAGCAGCGCTGGAGAATTCATCCGCTCTGGACAAACGCAGCTTCAGTGACCTGCACTTTCTCGACGATGTGCAGCAGGCTTTCCGCGATCTCGAATTTTTGAGGAAGAATTGAGATGCCTCGAACGAACGGAAAATCACGCACCGGACTCTATGCTGTGGGTGCCATCGTGCTGATCGCCCTCGAGGTCCTGGCTGCCTGGGCACTGGTGGAACTTTCCGGCTGGCTGCGACTAACCGGCTTTCTCCTGCATGTCGTGGTCGCGGCTGCTTTTTTCAAACTGCTGCGCTGGCACAGCCATACGCGCCGGGATGGTAATGCCAGCTTTTCAGTCATCGCCCTGCTCATGACTCTGGCTGTGCCTGCCTATGGCATCATCATCATGGCACTGTTTCCTTTCCTTCTGCAGCGCGTGCACGTGCGCAGTGATGACTATTTTTCCTGGCTCGAGCCACAACCTGAGGCACAGCATATCGACATGCTGCTGGAAGAAATCCGCGCGGCTGACCGGGAGCAGATTCTGCGCGAAGTGGCTGATATCGCCTCGTTTCAGGATATCTTTCTCGACAACGACCTGCGCGCGCAGGAGAATGCCATCACCAAACTCAGCCTGCTGGCCAACCGCGAGGCTGTGCTCATTCTGCAGGCCGTTCTGCGCACCTCGCGCTCCGACACGCGCATCCTCGCGGCCACGGCTTTACAGGAAATCGAGGAGAAAACCCTGCACCGCATCGAGGAGCTCAACAGCCAGATTGCCGAAGAGCCGCAGACCAGCTCGCATCTTCTCGAACTCGCCCGCACCTGTGATCTGTACTGCCATCTCGCGGTTCAGAATGATGCCAGCCTGCTTCTCTACCAGGACATGGCCCGGGAAAATTACGAGCACTACCTCACTCTGGAACCTGATGATAAAAACGCTTTTTTCGAATACGGGCGTCTGTTGCTGCGCATCGGAGAGGCAGCGGCTGCTGAGCACATTTTCCGAAAACTGGCACGCGAAAACCCAGACTATGTCAACGCAAAAATCTGGCTGGCCGAGGCTTGTTTCAAACAAAACAAAATCAAAGAAGTCCGCGCACTCTGCGCGCATCTCGCCACCACACCGGAGCTGCCGCCTCTTTGTGAAGATGCGGTGCTCTGGTGGACCATCGACGATTTTGTCGCCGAACATCTGAGGGAGAGAGTATGACCATGCAAAAACAGGCCGACATCTGTCTGGTTCTGGAAGGCACCTACCCCTATGTGACCGGCGGTGTCTCTTCCTGGACGCACCAGTTGATCAACAGTCTCAGCGAATTCAGCTTTGCCCTGGCGGTGATTTTACCCTCGCGCAAAGACAAGGGAGAACCGCGCTACCCGCTTCCGCCGAATATCGTCGAAATGCGCGAGCTGTTTCTCCACGACTATGAGATGCCGGCGGAGAAGCCAGGCTCCTACTCATCGCGGGAATTCCAGGCTATCGCCGATTACCACCACAGCGCTGGAATCAAAGACAAAACGCGGCACATGGCTGAGATTTACCAGCGTTTTTTTTCTTCACCCCGGGCCTGCCGGAAATCCCGCGCCATGCTCAACACGCGCAATGCCTGGGACCTTCTGACAGAGCTTTACCGTGACCACGCCGGCGAAGATTCCTTTCTGGATTATTTCTGGAGCACGCGTTTTATCCACATGCCGCTCTTTCAGGTGATGTCCGTCGAGTTACCGCGCGCGCGAGTTTATCATACGTTGTCCACAGGCTACGCCGGTTTCTGGGCCAGTCTCGGAGCCATGCGCCACCACAGCCCCCTGCTGCTGACAGAGCACGGCATCTATACCCGCGAACGGCGCATTGAAATCAGCCGGGCCGACTGGATTTATCAGAACCGTGAGTTCGATGCCCACGTGCGCGAGTCCCAGAGCCGATTCAAAGATATGTGGAATACCATGTTCAGCATGCTGAGCCGGATCACCTATGAGACCGCAGCGCGTATCATCACCCTCTATTCCGGCAATCAGGAATACCAGATCGCCGACGGCGCAGACCCGGAAAAGATGCAGATCATCCCCAACGGCGTCGATGTTGAGCACTACAAACCGCTGTACCGCCAACGGATGCAGGAGGGAAAAGGCAGACCGTTCACCATCGGGTTTATGGGCCGGGTGGTTTCGATCAAGGATGTAAAAACCTTCATCCGCATGTGCCGCATCGTCGCTGATGCCGTGCCGGAGCTGCGCGTGCTGCTCATGGGGCCGACGGATGAAGAGCCGGAATACTACCAGGAATGCCTGACGCTGACGCGTACTCTCGGGCTGGATCGGATCATTCAGTTTACCGGCAAAGTGGCGGTGCGCGAATATTATCCGAAAATAGACGTGCTGGTTTTGACCAGCATCAGCGAAGCGCAACCGCTGGTGGTGATGGAGGCCAACTGCCTCGGGATTCCGTGCGTGACCACGGATGTGGGCGCCTGCCGTGAGCAGTTGTACGGGCGCACGCAGTCAGACAAACTGCTCGGTCAGAGCGGCATCGTCGCCGGGGTCACGCAGGCCGGCGAGCTTGCCGAAGCAGTGATCACCCTGTCCCGTTCAGCCACCCTGCGCCGGCGCATGGGGCTGGCCG
>DRLW01000456.1 GCA_011375275.1 Bacteroidota bacterium | reverse complement strand
GTCCCGCAAACGCTAAGCCCGGAACAAAAAATTAACATTTTGCGCCAATTATTAGAGACCAGATGCCGATGTCTGAGCGGTGTGACCCCATTGTGTCACACCGCTGATCATACGAATGCTCATGCAGCACCGGTTTGAATTTTTCAGCCAGTTGCAGTTCAAGGTTATCGTCGATTGAATCCCCGTCCGGGTCCCAAACAATCTTAAAATACGGATAAATATACGCCACCGTCGTCGTGTAGGTATCGGAAGATTCGAGTATCGTGTAGTCTGGTTCATTGATAAAAGCTTGCATTTCCACCAGCCCTTCAGAGTATTTCGCCGGGATGAGGCAGCTCAAAACCACCGTGACTTTAGCGCTGATCCTCTGGCGCCGCTGGATTCTGCCGAGATTGTCAAGCCAAAAAAACTTGAATTACCAAGCGCTTTTGGCTGAATATGTATTGAAACACGGCAAAGCTCTTGCGCCCGTCAACGTCAGAAATCCAAAGAACCGTGTTCCTGAAACAACAAGATGCCCGCATTGCGACGCGCCACACATCTACTTCACTTAGCACAGCAGCACCTTTTCAACCAGTCTGCCTGAGCACCACATATAAATGAGAGCAGTCATTACGAGGAGACCCGCGGCACATCTCTTCGCTATGACCGAAATGACGGATATCGGTAACTGGATACCCTGACTTCTTCTATCTGAGATATAGAATTTTGTGAGTTGAAAAGTTGTTGCGTGACTTCGCAGTCAACAAGTAAACACCATTGGATAATATACGCCCCACATTGTCCCGGCCATCCCAGGTGAAACGTAACATTTCGGATGAGCCTTGCAGGATGAGGCTGCGAACGGTTCGCCCCAGGGTATCTATGATCCTGATTTCGACCGGATTCCGCTCAGTGCTTGTCACGGAAATGGTTGTTTGACTGCTAAACGGATTCGGATGGCTCTGTAAGGTCATCCTTCGCGGAACCGTTGCTGGGTCTCTTGGTTCATTGGCTACGCCTACCGTTGTGCCATAGGCAACACCGTTTATCCTGGCGTAGACAAGAGTGTCTCTCCCATGCTTCACCGGCCCTATTCCACGAACAAATCGAAACGCCAGTGCGACAAGTCGTAGTGTATCCAGAGAGCGATCTACTTCGTAGACTTCTGCCCAGTGTCGGATACGGTTATGAAAGTTGGCTGAACCTGTATCTATGACCGCGAAGGAACAATAATAATCGCCACAGAAGTACTCCCAGGGCATCCCCAAATCTTTCCGTGTGTCAATCATTGGAAAGCCTGTAAAAGGCTCTTTCGGAAACTCAAAATCATCGCGGTAGACAACGGTTGAATCGGCGTTGTAATGATAGTAGTAAGGAGCACCTTCGAAGGGCTTCAGGTCTATACCTTTCAAACCTGAGCGTTTCACTTTGTATACTCTCACTGAATCCCCAAGTACAGAGTCGCTGACAACTTCGTAAAATAGATATTCGGCTTCGTTGGTATTATCGTATTGCCAGACATTGCCAATTTGCAGCGGAAAATAATCGGAAGCCTTGCGGAGTTGGGTCTGAGCAGGGCTTGCACTCATAAGCAGAAGTAACAACAGGCTGCTGCATAATGTTTTGAGCATAATAGCCTCCTTGTCTTTGTACTGCCTCAGCGGGAAATGGACACGGCATTTTTACACGATCTTGTTAAGAGTCCAAATCCAGGAGGCCTGTCATTGCCGGCACCCGGCACTGCCTCTGTGTGATCACCTGAGAAAAGGGTATAATTCAAAGAAAAGCGCGACAGCAGTTTTGGCTGCTTATGCAGACCGGAAAATAACGGGACAGGACAGATTTCATTATTCACACGACCCGCCGAGAAGTGGAAGGGCAAAGCAGGCACGGTGGAACGGGCAGATACGGGGAAAGCGGAAAAAGGGATGAATACGTCCCTAACCAGTCGCATTCGGGTCTCCTGTTTTTTTCGTGATCCCTGCTCGGCATCAGGGATGGCTGCCATCTGTGTGGCATAGGCATGAGGCGCCTAACCCTTGCGAAGGCTCGCAGCCTTCGCAAGGGTCTGAAGTTTTAGCAGGGTGGTTCGGCAAGAGGCAGGTCTCCGGCATCTCAAAAAGACAGCGGCTCTCCGGTTCGGTTCAGGATTCGCAGCGCGCGAAGGCGGGGTCGGCGGATGGAAAGCGGGCGGCTGTCATTTATGTTACTAAAGATACACAGCAAAATAAAAGATGCAAGGCGGTTTTGGGACAAAATTGCCAGTTTATTACACTTTTTAAACCAGTTCTGTGGGGAGTGGCAGGTGGCATGTCTTATTGCCGGCTCAGGCCGAGCGTGCGGCTGGAGTCTTCCGGGCCGGACGCAGCGCTGCGTTCCTGCGCTGGTGCGGGAGGTTTTTCTTTCTCAATTTTCCGGATTATGAAAATACTTTTTTATGATCGCATCGATTTCGTCGTGGGAGAGCAGGCGATTATGGTGTTTGGCAAAGTCGAGGATGCGGCTGACGAGTTCATCATCGGCCGGGATACCGCGGCGTTCGAGCCAGAATTTGACATTGGAGCGGCCGCTCATGCCGCCGATCTCGATCTCCTGCTCTCTGCCGATCAGTTCGGCGGGTACGGAGCTGTACACCCGGTTGGCCAGCCAGTGGTCGCCCTTTTTCTGTGCTTTGAGAATAGCAGCAGCATGCACGCCGGTGGCGGTGCGGAAAGCATCGTGGCCGACGATGGGGGCTGAGATCGGTATTGGATAGGCGAGCATTCGAGAGGCCAGTTGCGCGTAGTCATTCAGAGCGGAGAGGTCACGGCGGCCGTAGCCATCCAGCTCGAGATTGACGAGGAGCTGCTCCATGGAGCAGTTACCGACGCGCTCGCCGACCCCGTTGGCAGTTCCGTGAATGCGGTCTGCACCGTAACGCGCGGCAGCGAGGGCGTTGATCGTCGCCAGCCCGCGGTCGTTATGGCCATGGAAATCGATGGAGACCGCCTCACCGGTGCGGGCGATCACCTGGCGGGTAAAGCGCAGCAGTTCGCGCACGCCATCGGGGTTGCTGTAGCCGACGGTGTCGCACAGGCAAAGGGTCCTTGCGCCTGCTTCGATGCCGGCCGTAAACACCTGCTCGAGGGTGTGCGGCGGGGTGCGCGTGGTGTCTTCGAGGACGAGCACGGCGTCCAGCCCTTCGCGCGCGGCAAAGCCGACCGCTTCGACGACACGTTCGAGAATGCGCTGCAGCGACCAGTCTTCCACCAACTGCCGGATCGGGCTGGTGCCGATGAAGGTATAAACGCTGATCCGGCGACCGATTTTCTGAGAAATGTCCACGACCGGCGCAATATCCTGCACCACAGTACGCGCGGCGGCTGTCATGTGGATAGCGAGATTTTCGGCAGTGATCTGGCTGGCGAGATCGAGAGAAGTCCGGAAATGCATGTCCCCGGCGCCGGGCAGGCCAATACTGACACGGTCGATGCCGAGCTGCGCCATCAGCCGAACCAGGGCAAGGCGGTCTTCGAGATCAGGAGTGGCCACGGAGGGACTTTGCAGGCCGTCGCGCAGGGTTTCATCGACCAGCTCGACTTTTTCCAGCCCCGGAGATGGCTCTGACGCGTGCTCGTTCCAGGGATAGACCAGCTCCTGCGTTTGCGATGTTTTTTTTGCCATAAAAGCCTCCCTCGGTCTGTCAGCTCAACGCCATGCCATCGTCTTATTTCTTTTTCGCTCCCCCTGGGCACAATGCTTTTTTCAAACGCAAAAGCGCAAAGGGTGGTTCGTGATGATCATGAAAAATCGTTGTGATGCCCTGGGTTGCATACATTGATTCCTGATACTGAGCTGATGTTGAACTTCGTGCTCTCTGTGCCCTTCGTGGTTTATCAAAGTACACACTCAGACCGTACTGAGGAAAATATTTTTTTGAACCACAAAGTGCACAAAGGGCGCGAAGAGTAGTTCAAGAAGATGGCAAATTATAGCTACGATGTTTTGGGTTTGATAAATTGGGCCTGATGGTGACATTAAACTGCGTATTCTTCGTGGGCAGCAGAGTACTTTTACAAGCTACAAAAATTTTTCTTGCGAATGATCCAAGTTGTAGTGATAATATTGCATTTTTCAATCTAACATTTAATC
>DRLW01000455.1 GCA_011375275.1 Bacteroidota bacterium | reverse complement strand
GCGGGTCTTCGGCGGCAGGCACTATCTCGTTTCGCTTCTGGTTAGCCACTTAACTCAGCAGGGTACTGGTTATCCAATTAACTCAGCACGGTTGTATTTTTTCAGCCAGTCCGCCAGAGCATAGCACGTGGCTACACCAAAGCTGTCATTCCGGTTTCCCCGCAGGGGAAGACCGGAATCTCCCGGACTCAGGCACGTGCCAGAAAAGATGAGATTCCGGCACGGCGCTTCGCCTGGCCGGAATGACAGATGTCGGTATTCAAGCCAGGCCAGGCCTGCTGAGTCAACTGGATACCCAGACGTTTCGCTTGTTTACTGCCGCAGGAGCGGTGTGATGAGGGGGAACAGAAGAAGGCTCGCCCTGCAGCAAACGCATGTATGAATTGTCCCGGCTATGAACTTAAAAAAGAATCTCCTCTATCTGCAATTGGGCGCTTTGTTCCTCATCGTCCTCAGCGGTCTCTTCGGCCTTGCTTATTTTACGGTGAAGAATGTACACCGGGAAGAGCAGTTGATGAGCAGTCATTTGCGCGATATGGGGATATCCATTATCCGCATCATCGAGGCGGCGGCAGAGAGTGAGCAGGGCGGGTACAGGGACTCGCAGCACCTGCGCGACTTTTTTGCTCTCATCGGCCGGCAGAGGAATTACCGCTATCTGCTTCTCATCACACAGAGAGGCTCGGTCGTGGTCAGCAACATCGATAGTCTGGAGGGGCAGGAGGTGCCTGGCGATATCCTGCCTGTGGCGGGTGATTCGATTGCAACCGGTCTGAGCGGCCGTTTCGGGCAGGGGCCGGTGTTTGAGGTGCACAGCCGCTTGTCGCAGAGAGCGATGGCCGGCCTGCGTCGCGCACTCCCCGGGCTGGACGATGAGCAGCTCTATCTGATCGTCGGCCTGGGCACAGATGAATTCCAGTCTGCGCGGCATGAGGACTTTCGTCGTGCGCTGGGCACCGGGCTGGTGTTGATCATCCTGCTCGTGGCCACGGTTTTTTTTGCCGGAGTCATCCGCCGTTATTACAAAGCGAACCAGTCGCTGCAGCAGGCTGAGTCATTCATCCGCAACGTCATCGAGAGCATGGGGCACGGTCTGATTGCCTTGGATGCGGAGGGGCGGATTCTCACCATCAACAAGCGGGCGTGTGACCTGCTGCGTTTCACAGAGGCGGAGGTATCGGGCAGAGATTTTGCCGAGGTCATGTCGCATGTTTACTGTTCCATCGATAAAGGAGAAATTTTTGCCGGCGACTGGACGGAGAAAAAAGTTCGTTGCTCGGTGGATGGCAGAAACACACATTCTGTCAGCCTGACGACGCGCCGTATTCTCGACCATGAGGGTAACATGACCGGCACGGTGATTGTGATGCGGGACCTGCAGGAAATCGAGGAGCTGGAGCAGCGGGTGGAGCGCTCCGAGCGCCTGGCCGGCCTGGGGCAGATGGCGGCCGGTATTGCCCATGAAGTACGCAACCCCCTCGGTTCGATCAAAGGCCTGGCACAGTATTTTTCCCGCAAATTCGCCGATGAGCCGGATGAAAAGAAATATGCAGAAGCGATCATCAACGAGACGGATCGCCTCAACCGGGTGGTCAGCGAGTTGTTGGATTTCGCCCGCCCGCATGAACCGGACTGGAGGGAATGCACCATAACGGCGATACTCGACCATGCGCTCAGGCTGGTGCAGGCTGATCTCACAGCGAGGAGTATCCGTGTCGAGAGGAGTGGGGAGGAGCAGGTGCCCGGTTTGCAGGCCGATCCTGACCTGCTGGCGCAGGCTTTCATGAATCTATTTCTGAACGCAGCCGAGGCGATGGAAGATGGCGGCGTGCTCACAATCCAGTGCAGCGTTGCTGAGCAGGGCGAAGCGCTCATCATCGCTGTTGAAGATAACGGCAAGGGCATTCCCCAGCACGCTCTCGGTGATATTTTCAATCCGTTTTTTACCCTGAAAAAGAGCGGCACCGGCCTGGGCCTGGCCCTGGTACACCGCATCGTGGATAACCACGGCGGCAGTATCGATGTGTCCAGCGTAGAGGGCCGTGGAACCCGGTTCATCATCAAACTCCCGGTGAAGGCATGAGCACATTGAAGAAAAAAATACTCATCATCGACGATGATGCAACCTTTCGTCTGACGTTGCGGGCGACGTTGGAGCAGGCAGGGTATGAAATTCACGAGGCGGAAGACGGGCGAATCGGTCTGCAGCGCCTGCAGGAGATGGTTTTCGATCTCATCCTGCTCGATCTGCGCATGAAGGATATGCAGGGAGATGAGGCCCTGCGGCGCATCAAGGAAATGAGTCCGGCCATGCCGGTGGTCATCATCACCGCGTATGCGACCGTGCAGACAGCGGTCGAGACGCTGAAGCAGGGGGCGTTCGATTATCTGATCAAGCCGGTGGATATGGATGCGCTGCTGGCGATCGTCAGCAAGGCGTTGCGCTATTATGAGCTGGAAAGCGAAAATCAGGTTTTGAAGGAGCGCATCGGCGAGCAGTTCGACTTTTCCCGCATTCTCGGGCGCAGCAAAAAGATGCGTGACGTGCTCGAGGTGTTGACCCTGGCCGCCCCCAGCGATGCCACGATTTTGATTTTGGGCGAGAGCGGCACCGGCAAGGAGCTGATCGCCAACGCCATCCATGAAAACAGCCCGCGCAAGGACAGGGCGTTTGTCAAAGTGAACTGTGCGGCTCTGGCGGAAAATCTGCTGGAAAGCGAGCTGTTCGGGCATGAACGCGGCGCTTTTACAGGCGCAGTTCAGCAGCGCAAAGGACGTTTTGAGCTGGCTGCCGGCGGCACGATTTTTCTCGATGAGATCGGCGATATGGCGCTGTCAACACAGGCGAAAATTCTGCGGGTACTGCAGGAGGGAGAGTTTGAACGGTTGGGCAGCAGCAAAACCCTCAAAGTGGATGTCCGGGTTGTGGCGGCCACGCATCGTGACCTGCCGCGGGCTATCGAGGAGGGGAGGTTTCGCGAGGATCTCTATTTTCGCCTCAGCGTCGTGACCATCGAGCTGCCAGCCTTGCGCGAGCGCAAGGAGGATATTCCAACCCTGGCAGAGCATTTTTTGAAAAAGTATGCGGAAAAGAATCAGCGGCTCATCAAAGGGTTTGCGCCGAAAACCATGGATCTGCTGGTTCGCTATGACTGGCCGGGCAACATCCGTGAGCTGGAAAACATGGTCGAGCGCGCCGTGATCTTGTGCCGTGATGAGTATATCCAGCCGGGCTGCCTGCCCGGCCAGTTTCAGGAGCTCGCCGGCAACGGAGAAGCCGGGGAGACCGGAGTCCGCCCCGGCCACTCGATCCGCGAGGTGGAAAAAGAGCTGATTTTGAAAACCCTCGAGCAGACCGGCGGCAACCGCACACGCGCCGCGGAAATTCTCGGAATTACCCGGCGGGCGTTGCAGTACAAGCTCAAGGAATACGGCTTCTGAGCTGCGGATCAGGTCACCAGAAAATTGCGCATCATGCCCATGTCCTCGTGTTCGAGGTTGTGGCAATGGTACAAAAACAGCCCTTTGAAATCATCGAAGCGGCGCAGAATTTTGATCTTTTGCCCGGGGAAGAGCAGCACCACATCCTGCCAGCCCTCGTCGATAACCCCGTGGCGCACAGAGTCCCAGTCGTCGCGCTGCGAAGGCGCGGTTTCGCGTGAATAAACCTGAAACTGCTCGCCATGCAGGTGGATCGGGTGCACCATGTTCATCATGCCGCCGCCCATTCCGCCCATCATCATCCCCCTTCGGCGCCGGCCGCCACCGCTGTTGATCAGTTGCCACATTTCCAGCGTGCCTGCCCGTACCACTTCATCATCCGCCACTGCCGTCATCTCGAACGTACGGCCGTTGATCGTCCAGTTCATGTGTTGCATGCGCATGGTAAAAGTACGCGGGGCCTCGGAATTGACGGCATCGCGGGGATCGTGGCGCTCGATGGCTGTCAGCCGTGCCGGCAGCGTGAGCGTCTCCTGCTCGCGCCGGTCAACCGTGACGGTCAATACTTCAAAATCCGACCCGACCGGCAGGGCCGAGCTGCTTCTCCGGCGGCGTCCCATCATCCCGCGCCCCCTCATCATGCCGCCGCCCATGCCCCCGCCTGTCAGCGCTGAAGAAAATTCCAGACTGCGCAGGGTGATGCGGCTGCCCACGGGTTTGTTGCTGAAATCTGCCCACAGTTCGAGCCGTTGCCCCGGCCCGATGACGACGTAGTCCCGCTGCAGAGGGCGCTGCAACAGGCCGCCGTCTGTGCCGATCACGACCATTGGCGAGCCATCATCCCAGGCCAGTTTATAGACCCGCGAGTTGGAGCCGTTGAGCAGGCGCAGGCGGTAAGCCCGCGTTGCAACAGACAGGGAAAAGTCCGGCTGGCCATTGACGAAAATACGGTCACCGGTAAAGCCCTGCATGCGGCCCATCATGCCGCCCATCATCCTGCCGCCACTGAGATAGACGAGCTGGTTATCGCGGTCGAAGGTGCGGTCCTGCAGCACCAGAGGGATGTCGAATTCGTCGCGCGGCAGGGGCAGGGCTGCTTCCTCGGCATCGCTGATGATAAACAGGCCGGCCATGCCCTGGTACACCTGCGGGCCCGTGCGCCCATGCGGATGGGGATGGTACCAGTAGGTGCCTGCCCGGTTGAGCAGTTCAAATTCATAGACATACTGTTCCCCCTGGGAAACGACATACCGGGGATGGCCATCCATGACCGCGGGCACGTGCAGGCCGTGAAAGTGCACGATCGATTCTTCGGGGATATCGTTGTGGTAGCGGATGCGGACTTTCTGACCGCGCTGAGCCCGGATAATCGGACCGAGGTATGAACCTTCGATGTTTTGCACTGCGCCAGCGGGGCCTTTGAGCACCTCTGCCTGATAGCGCCAAACCCGCGTCGGGCGGCCGCTGTAAATCGCTACCTCAGCCGGTGCGGCCCGCAGAGCGATTTCGAGGTCAGGTTCGAAAGCGCTCTGCCCCTGTGTTGGCAGAGAAAAGCGAGAAGGCTTGCTGCCCAGCAGTGAGAAGGGTGAGGTTGCCAGCAACAGAGAACCCATGCCGGCATAGCGCATGAACTCGCGCCGTGGCAGGGAGCGGGCAAATGCAGAGGTATTTTTGTTTTTTTTCATCGTGGCTCCTGAGTTTTTGAATATGAAAAATGAAACATCAGTTTGTCACGTATCACGGCAGCCTGAGAAGAGTTTTTCAGGAGGCGTTTTGCCATAATGCGCCGGGGACGGGCACACAAGCCCGGTCCCCGGATGTTGGTTCGATGATCTGATCAGCAGGATTCCTCGGTGAGGTCATTTGAGCAATGTCATCGGCCGGTAAGCGATGTGGCGGCCGGCCTGAAATCTGAGCAGATAGACCCCGCTCGCAAGCTGGTACCCGCGCGAATCCCGGCCGTCCCACCTCATGCGGTAGCTGCCAGCGCCGCGGGTTTCATGCAACAGCGAAGCCACAAGAGTCCCGTTCAGGTCGTAGATGTCGATCCGCACCGGTGCGATCTCATCGAGCTCAAAGGCGATCGTGGTTTCCGGATTAAAGGGGTTCGGATAATTGCCGAGCAGGCGGAATTTTTCCGGCGTCGCCTGTGTGCCGCTGATGTCCGTCGTGGTCGCACTGGCCGCCAGAGCATAGTAGGTGCTGAGCTGCTTGCTGCTCAGGGTGATGCTGTTGCTCGCCGGGTCGATCGTCGCGTTCTCCGCCCGCTGCCAGGTGTTGGTACCTGCATCCCAGTAGCGCAGTTCCATGGCATTTTCATCCAGATTGTTGCGCTGCAGGTCTTCATCGCTGTACTGAAAGTGGAGCTGGTGATTTTTTTCAAAATTCATCCAGCCGTGATGGCCACCCCAGTCGTTACCGCCCCATCTGCTGCCGCCCATCATGGTGTTGCCCATCGGGTCTTTCATATCGACATAGAAACCTTTGAGCCCGCCCTGCATGTGTTCGCCGGGCAAACTATCCGGGTGTATTTCCCAGAACTGCACAAACACGGAATCCGGCCAGTTCATTCCACCGCCCATCATTCCGCGGCCCATGTGTCCCGGCGCAAATCCAATCCAGTTGCTGCTGTCGTTGAGACAATAAACATAGGTGGAGTCCGAATGGTTGCGATACATCCATCGACCGGCCCATGGCGCGGGCTGGTTAGCCGGCCGCCATTCCTGACCGTTCAGCTCGAAAACCGTCAGCATGTCGAAGCCGTACATGGACTGGTGGCGCTGGCCCAGAACCGTGATGTTTTCGCCCTGTTGCGGGCGCGCTAGCCCGTTCTCCGGCGTGTACCACGGCGGCCCGAAGTCCAGTTTGTATTCCGGCGTGCTGTCGGCGTCGGTGTCGAGAAAATACATGGCATAGGTATAGGTCGTGTCGATGAGCACGGTGCCGGAAACCCGCAAGGTGTCTCCGTTCATGCGCCAATCCGAGCTGCCGTTCCAGCCGTGGCTGCCCAGGGCAGAGGCATCGCGCCATTTCAGGCCGTTGATTTCAAGAACGATCACAGGAGTCAGGCCACCCTGGCCCATGCCGCGCATCTCTGCGCCGGTGATCGTAGCTGCCGAGCCATCCTGCGGCCGGGTAGCGCCGCTCTCCGGAACATACCACCACGGCCCGAACATCAGCAGGTAGTCTGCCGAACCATCGGCGTTGCTGTCGAGAAAATACTGCGGATGTGCATAGCTCGAATCCACGATGACCGTGCCGGTATAGGTGGCCGTAGAAAGCCCGTCCTGATTATAACCGTGATCATCATGCCCATGCTGTGCCTGCACGCCCGCTGCGATAAATAGACCGGTAACGATCATTCCGGCCATCCTGGTCAGTAAATGGTACCTCTTCGTTTTCATTGCACACCTCGTCGATAAATGTTGAGTCACGTTATGCATCCTGTCTGATCATCGTTTTACTGGTTTATTAAAAAGCCAGCGCTACACCCTGCCAAACAGCTCCTGCAGTGCAGCGCAGACGTAGCTGAAATAGTTTGCCGGCCGTGCATGTTCTGTCACGGGACCGGCGGTCGTTGGGTACAGACAACAGGCCTGCTGAAACACCTCAGCAAGCCCGCAATTTTGCGCTAAACCGGCTGTCACGACAATCGTTTGCGCATTTCATCGAATTCTTCTGCAGTGATCTCACCACGGGCATAGCGTTTTTTGAGAATATCGAGAGCGTCTTCCCGTTCACGCAAGGTCTCGTTGGTGCGTGGTGCGGTTGCTCTCTGCACGGCAAATACAACCAACCCGATGATGAGGAGCCAGAACAACCAGCCGAAGCCCATGCCCCAGCCCATTCCCCATTCCATTCCGTTCATCATGATCTATCACTCCTTTCTGTTCTTCCAGAATAATGATTTGACTATCCAATTGACTTTGATCCGCAGGATTTATGTGACGGCACTGCGTTCAAACTGCTCGTGCTTTTCCTGCTGCAAGTCGCTTTCACAGTATGGGCACACTTTCCAGTGCGTTTTGACGATTTTACCGCATTCCGGGCAGTTGCGCTTGAGCTGGTGGCCGCATTCCGGACAGCGCAGGTAGGCTGCTTCCACAGGCGCTGAACAGTTCGGGCACTTTTCCGCCCGGAAACCAGAGTATGGCCCGGTGCCTCTGTTCGTCGGTCTGCGCGCCAACCGGTAAATGACATAGCCGGCGGCAACGATGAGCGCGAGCCAGAAAAGCTGGTGCAAAACCCAGAAAAAGCCCCATCCCCCTGCTGCTGCGTCCCATGGACAAGCTGTGCGCCACATTTTGCTCTCCGAAATTTTCGCACCAGCAGCGCAAACCACCGCTGGTTGAGTTGCTGGTTATTGAACCGGATATCGTTTATCATTTCATGTGATCTGATTTCGTCCCTGCTAAGGCAAGGTGTGTGCCAGTTTCTTTGCATCGTTCGGATAGAAATTTAATGGTAGTTTAAATTATTGTTTTTAAATGGTATGTGGTGTAGTATTCCTGGCCGAAAATTAAAATTTTTGAGTTTGACAAAAACCGGTGTGCGAAATTTTTTCGCATAAGGTGGAATTAAGAAAGCTAAGGGGCGAAGATTTTTCGCACCCTATCCCTGCCACATGATCAGCCAGACACCGGTAGTGCTTACGTTCAGCCGCGTTATTCCGGCCGGGGCGTAGTGTAGTGCCGGAATTTCCCCGGGTGCGGCACGGAGCCAAGAGATGAGAATCCGGTCTTCCGCTGCGCGGAAATTCGAATGGTGTGCTGTGGGGGGCAGTGTTTCCGCGCCGCCACTGCCGTTGCCTAAAGGCTTGCTTTGAGATTATTTTTGATGTTCCAGAGGTCGCGCAGGGTAGGCAGGGCATCGCGCCAGAGGGAGATGCGACTGTCATAATCGCAGTGCCATGTCACAGGGAATTCGCAGATGCGGTAGCCGGCCTGCTGTGCGCGCAGGATG
>DRLW01000454.1 GCA_011375275.1 Bacteroidota bacterium | reverse complement strand
AAAGCCCGCGTCCCTCTGCGCGAAGGTTTGCAGAAAACGCTGGACTGGTATGTGAAAAACAGAGAACAGGTGGTGCGATGAGCGGAGAACTGAAGCTGCACCTCGGGTGTGGCAAGCGCTATATCCCCGGTTTTGTGCACGTCGATCTCGATACCTTTGATCACATCGATGTACAGACCAGCCTCGATGATTTGAGCATGTTTGACGATGCTTCGGCAACGTTGATCTACTCGGCTCACAGCCTTGAGTATTTCGATCGCTATGAGGTGCCGGATGTTCTGCGCGAATGGCGGCGGGTCTTGCAGCCCGGCGGGCTCCTGCGCGTGGCCGTGCCTGATTTCGAAGCTCTCGTCGCTGTTTATCAGGAGTACGGCACTCTGGATTTGATTCTCGGTCCGCTCTTCGGCCGCATCGAAGTGGAGACACCACAAAAACGCGTTTTTTATCACAAAACCGTGTATGATTTTCAGTCGCTGAAAGGGGTGCTGGAAGCAGCCGGTTTTACCGATGTGCAGCGATATCGCTGGCAGGAAACTCTGCACAAGGAGTACGATGATTTTTCCCAGGCCTATATTCCGCACATGGATAAGGAGAATGGACGGCTGATCAGTTTGAACGTGGAAGCCATCAGGAAATGATTATTATTGGAGAGAAAAATGACTGCAAGGGACAGCAAGGCAAAACACGATTCGCCGGTGAAAGATACCGATGCTCTGTCGCCGGACAGCATCAAGGTGTGGCGTGAGCTGGCGCGGCTGGAATATATTCAGGGCAATTCAGTCGGCGCGATCAGCATGGCGGAAAAAGGGCTCTCGCTGCTGGACGATGCCAGCAAGAGCAGCCCGGAACACTGGCCGTTGTTCTATTATCTGATCGATGCCATGCTCGAACAGGGAGAGCTCGATGCGGCTGGCGAAAAACTGGTGGAGTTTGAACAGTATGTGCCCCAAAGCCATCTTGACCTGATTTACCTGAAAACGCATTTTGCTTTCAGAAAAAAATGGTGGCAGGAGGTCTATGAATTCGGCACACGCTATATCCGTCGCTACCCGCTGGTTCGCAAAAATCAGGAGGTGCGCCGCAAGCTATTCGTGCAGAGCATAAACCGGAAAAACTATGTTCTGTGGATGCGCTGTGTAGCAGCCGTTGTGCAGGAAGATATGGAGAAAACGCGCACAGCGTTCAAGCTGATGGCCAACGACCCGGATTTCAAGCCGGAAACAGCACTGGATTTGCTCGAACACGCGCAACTGACTTCAACGGAATTTGTCTCCAGACTCATGCGCCTGGTCTGGCAGGTCGCGCCGGGCGCGCAGTTCATCCTTGATTCGTTGAAGCTGTTCCCGTACGACACGCTGACGGTGCGCACCCGGCACTATCTGAAAAATCACATTCTGCCTGCCATCGTGTCTGAGCACACATTTGCCGCCGGCCGCTTGTTGATGCAGATGGAATATTTTCAGGATGCCGCCCGTGTTCTGGCGCAGGTGCAGGATAGTGATCATGATGAGCAGGTTCAATTCCTGCTGGCGCAGGCCCTGTTGGAGATCGGCGAGTTTGAGAAGACGATCAAAGTACTCGAACGCATGATGCACCGTTATCCTGACAACCGGGATGCACGCCTGCTCTACGAAGCGCTGGTGCCGAAAACAGGCAGGGTGGAGAGCAGTCCGCCGGTGACGGAGGACGAAACAGAAGCCCTGCTGATGGAGGTCATCGAGTATTGCCGTTCTTTACTGTTGAAGAAAAAACCGGAACAGGTGCCCGGATTGCTGGCGCAGGTTTTTGGCGTCCTCGCTCCGACAGTGGAGCACAACCATGAAGAGTTCTTCGATCTGCAGAAAGGGATTTCGCTGATCTCCGGCCATGCAATCGCCAATAACTATCTCCGGCTCGTAAAGGTGCTGGATAATATGAAAGAGTTTATCCATGAGCACTACCATGAATGGGCCTGAGCCGGCACTGTCTCCCGCAGCTCCCCTCGCGCTGGCGGGGACAAGAACGGAAACCCCTGAGTCCACGCCGCTGCTGTCCGTCTGTATGATCGTGAAAAATGAGCAGGAGCATCTTCCCGGATGCCTGCAGAGCATTGCTGATGTGGCGGATGAAATCATCGTTCTCGATACCGGTTCGACGGACGCTACCCGTGACATCGCGCGGGACTTCGGCGCGGTGGTGCACGAGCATCCCTGGCAGAATGATTTCAGCCTGCATCGCAATCAGGTGCTGGCTCTTGCCTCGGGCGAATGGGTGCTGTCCATCGATGCGGACGAACGGCTGGAACAGGAGAGTGCTGGCGCTCTGCGCAAACTTCTGGCGAACACGCCACAAGATGTCAACGGCCTGCGAGTTCAGATCCGGGATTTCAGCGCAGAGGGCGCTCTGAACTATACCACACGCTATCCGCGCCTGTACCGGCGCATCGATGGCGTGCATTATGAGGGCATCGTGCACAACCAGGTGCATATTCCGGGGAAAATCAGCGACGCGCCGCTGGTCATCCAGCATTTCGGCTATGACCTCGACCGGCACAAAATGCGGCGCAAATTCAAGCGCACGGTTTCGCTCTTGAAAAAGCAGATGCGCGCCAACCCGGATGATCCGGCCCCGTGTTTTTATCTCGCCAATACCTATTCACATTATGAACGGCATGAACAGGCCGTGCGCTATGCGCGCAAAACCATAGCGCTGCTGCAGCAGGGCTGGCGCTCGGCAGGGCCTTTCCTGCCGGTCTGGCATACGCTGGCCTCGTCTCTGATCGCCTTGCAGGATTACCCCGGGGCCAGGAAAGCCTGCGATGAGGCGCTCTCGCATAAGCAGGATTATCTCGATGCCTGGTATCTGCTCGGCCGTATCGGCTTTTTGCAGCAGGATTTCGATACAACTGGCCGGGCGGCAGATCGCTATCTCGCTCTTCATCAAAAACTGATCACAGAAAAGCAGGGCGCGATCGAAATACCGCTGCACAGCGTTGGTCGCGAGCATGTAGGCTTTTTCTGGCAAGGGCTGGCTCGCGAAAGTGCGGGAGACATCGAAGCTGCCGTTGCAGCCTACAAAAAGGCTGTCACCGCAGAGAATGCCGGCTATGCTTTTGCGATCGAAATGATCCATAATGTGTTCGAGCTGTTCGGCGAGCAGAGCGGTCTCCGGGCTGCTCAGACAGCCTGCGGCCGCTTTGGCCAGGATGCTGATTTTATCCTGCTGCTGGCCAAACAGTGTGCCCGTCGCGATCTGTTCAGAGTATTCAGAGAAGAGCTTTTTGATCCTGGTTTACGTGTTGAGGGTAGTCGTCTCGGCGCCCTCGGGGAAGCGCTGCTGGCCCTGCTGCAGAATGATCACAGTCGCGCGGTCGAAGCACTTTTTACGGCTGTGCACGATGGTAATGCCGCCTCCGTTGCTGTGTTGAGCAGGCTGGTTTTTTCTTCACAAATCGATTTGCCACCCGCGGTCGAAGCAGAGATGAAAGATGGCCTGCAAGCTGCGGCCATACTCCACAGTGCTGCCACTATCATCGATGGCACGTTCGATGGGCGCAACGTTCCCGGTCTGAGCCTGCCTGCCGGTGCTGCAGCGGATGATGAAATCGGCCTGATGTACCATCTCAGCAGCATTCTCATCAATGCGCTCCGGGGTGAGATCGAAGAGATGCTGTCGAATCTGCAGGCAGCGTGTTCTGCACTGGGCGTGGCATTCCCCGAAACTTTTGATGACATCACACAGCTCAAAACGATTTTGATCGCGTTGCATGCAGCTTCCCGCGACGCAGGCCGGAGCGCAGTCTCTCTGCTGGCCATCGCAGTTGGGTACATGCTGTTCAGTGAAAATATCGACGTGCGGGAGATGTTCGAGGCTGCGAAAAAGGAAGATGCAGAGCGAAATGGTCCGCCGGATATTCGCCTGCGCTGGTATTTGGCCTATCTTTTCGGCGGGCGCTACTTCACTAACACTCCCGCTGCTGTAACTGCAACTGAAACCGTTTCTCGATAAAAGAGAACTTTACGAGGTACAGGGAATGGACGAACTCACCGAGTTGAAACGAAAAGCACCGCGCTTGTCTGTGTGCATGATGGTAAAGAATGAGGAGAAGCTCCTCAGACAGTGTCTCGAAAGCATCAAGGATGTTGCTTCGGAGATCATCATCGTCGATACTGGCTCGACGGATCGCACCATGGACATCGCGCGGGAATACGGCGCGAAAATCTATGAGCATCCGTGGCAGAAAGATTTCAGCCTGCACAGAAACCAGAGCATCAGCTATGCCACCGGTGACTGGATTTTACAAATCGACGCAGATGAGGAGCTGGCACAGGAAAGCCGTGTGGAATTGCTGAAACTCATTCTGAACGCACCGGAAGAAATCAATGGATACGCGGTCCTGATACAGGACTATTTCAGGGATGGGCGGAAAAATTTCGTTTTCAATTTTCCGCGGGTTTTCAGAAATGGTGTTGGTGTTCGTTACATCGGCATCGTTCATAATCAGGTAGATATCCCGCCGAAAGTGGAATTTTCCTCCGTGCAGCTCAACCACTACGGATATGACCTTGACCGAAAAACCATGCTGCGCAAATACAAGCGTTCTGTCGGGCTGCTGCGCAAAATGGCACGGGAAAACCCCGAGCAGGCGGAAGCGTGGTATTATCTGACCAACGCCTATTCGCAGTATCACCGGCACAAAAAATGCGTTCAGGCTGCTCAAAAGACGATCGAAGTTGCGCGCCAAAAAGATGACGTCCCCCTCATGCTGGTAGCGATCTATTTCCCGTACATTACCTCACTCGTCGCCCTGCAACGCCTCGATGAAGCTGAAAAAATTGCCATGGAGGCATTGGACGTCTTCCCTCGCTATGTCGATGTCTATTTCTGCCTTACCCGCATCAAGTACATACAAAGAGAATTTGCCGAGGCAATACGGTATGGGGAAGAGTACCGTTCCCTTGTGGCATGGTATAAGGAAGACCTCAAGCGCTTGAAAACGATCAGTATGTACACTGTTGAATCGATGCCGAACGTAGAACTCTGGCTCAGTATCGCCTATGCACATGAAGGAGACATCGAACGTTCGCAGGAGTATTTTTATAACGCGTCTTTGAATAAGGATGTCGGTGTCAAACAACTTGTTGAAACGATTCACAATTTCGCCGCACTCGGAAAATATCAACTTGCACAGCATGCCGTTTCTCAGGCGATGGAACTCCAGAAAGACAATGCCGGCGTCATTGCTGCACTCATCCAGGAATTGGCGGTTATAGATCAGTTTGGCTGGTTGCCCGATATTCACAGGGAAGCATCATTGCAGCCTGCAGCAGAAGAATCGTTCCACCTACAAGCTTTCATCAATTGGATAAATGGTAAAAAGGATAAGGCGAAATCCTGGGCAGAACGTTCTGTACAGGGGGAAAACGCCGGGCTGGCCCGGCTCATCCTGCTGGATATCGACCGTGCTGATGGGCGGGAGAGTGAAATTCAGCTCTTCATCGCTGGTTTGCAGGTGATCATGGAGGATGGTCTGCTTCCAGATCGAGAAGAAGTGGGCGAAGGGGAAGACCTGCTCAGATTGATCGATGAACTCGAAATAATCAAGACATTGTATGAAATGCACATGACTCTCGTCAACGGTCAGCCGGAGCGCGTCGTCGATGTGCTCGTCAAGCTGGCTGGCCTGACCGGCGTGCACCTGCCGGATGAATGGTCTGATATAGCCCAACTCGCTGGTATATTGATCGACGCAGCGAAATACTGCGACCAGCATCTGATGCCTGACGCTGGTTATTTTGCCTTACAGCTCGCATATCATTATTTTCCACATTTCCCTCAACTCGAGGCTATTCTCTACAAACGCCAGATCGACCGCGCCAAACGAGATAACGGGTGCAACCCGTTTCAGCGCATGGCAGCCAAGTTTCTTCTGCGCACAGCTCTGAACGCCGATGCGATCAATAAAAGGAGAAATAAGCGTACGAAAATCAGCGAGCCTGCTTTTCAAGATGCTGCAGTAACACCGTGATGGTACTGTGCATCGCATGGTTGACAGGCAGTTGCCTGAGAATATTTCCTGCAAGCGTCTCAGCTTCGGCAAAAGCTTCCATGGCCAGCAAGCACTCGAGATAGCCAAAAGAGGCTTCTATATGCTCCGGGTCTGCTTTT
>DRLW01000453.1 GCA_011375275.1 Bacteroidota bacterium | reverse complement strand
GTGGTTCCTGCGTGAGTTCGATCGTGCGTACAGGGAGTTCTGTGTAGCTATCCGGTGCATCGATATAGGATGAGATCGCGCGGCTGCGAGTTTTCTCATCAGGGATGTCGATCGTCCGGGAGAGCTCGTGCAGAGCCCGGGAAGCATCCTTCGGTCGCTGGCTCGGGTCTTTTGCCAGCAGCCTGTCGATGAAAGCAGCCAGAGCGTCGGGGACACCCGGGCGCAGGGTGTGCACAGGCAGGTGCTGCCGGTGGGTGATGGCACGGGTTTCATTGGCCATGCTCGTCCCGGCGAACGGTCGGGCACCGGTGAGCAGCTCATAGATGGTGACACCCAGGGAAAAGAGATCGCTGGCAGGCAGAACTTTTTCGCCGAGAATTTCTTCGGGAGAAAAATATCCGAACGACCCGGTCAATCCGGCTTCGACCGGACGCGTTTCCACGAAACGGCTGGCAAGATCGAAGTCACAGAGTTTGACAGCGCCATCTCTGGCCAGCATGATGTTCTCTGGCTTGATATCCCGGTGCAGGATGTTTTTGTCGTGCAGAAATGCCAGTCCGCTGAGCAGTGCGGTTAAAATCCAGGTCGTGATATCCACCGGAAGCTGATCGACGCGCTCGAGCAGCACTCTGAGATCATCGCCTTCGATGAATTCGAAAACCGAATAGGGATAGATGTGTTCGATGCCTGCATCGAGGGGGAGGATGAGGTGATCGTGCCTGAGGTTTTCGTGCAGGCTGGAAACTGGCTGCGCGTCCTCGCTCTCCTCATCTGTTTCCGTCTGCGGCTCGAGAGATATTTTCACGAGTACGAAGCGTTCCGCCTCCGGGTCCCATGCCTTGCAGGTCGCTTGCTTGTCGCTGCGTTTGAGCTCAGCAACAATGCTGTAGCGCCCGACTTTTCTCATAGATTCCATTCCTTAATACGGTAATGCAACCAGCGGCGGGAGACGTCGAGAGCCTTTGCAGTTTCGGAAATGTTGTGGTTGGTGGCGGCGAGCATCTGTTCGACGATGAATTTCTGATACTCGCGCATGGTGAATCCCGGCGGCAGAACCGGCTGTATGTGCCCGGGTTGCAGATGCAGATCTTTGGCCGTGATCCACGTCCCCTTGGCCAGCAGCAGAGAGCGTTCGATGCAGTTTTCCAGCTCGCGGACATTGCCGGGCCACGAGTAACTGCGCAGAGAGTCGATGGCATCTTCGCTGAAGCCCTCGATGCTCTTGTTGAACATTTTGTTGTATTTTTCGACAAAGTGTTGCGCCAGCAGGATGACGTCATCGCCACGGGCGCGCAGGGGCGGCATGTTGATGGTGATGACATTTAGGCGGTAGTACAGGTCTTCTCGGAAGCGCCCTTCTTCGACTTCCTGCTTCAAATCCTTATTCGTCGCTGCGATGATGCGCACATTGATCTTGCGCGTGTTGTTCTCGCCGATACGCTTGATCTCACGTTCCTGCAGAACCCGCAGCAGTTGCACCTGCACGCGCTGACTGATATCACCAATTTCATCGAGAAAAAACGTTCCGCCGTCCGCCTCTTCGAACAGGCCTTTCTTGTCGCTGTCTGCGCCGGTAAAGGCCCCTTTTTTATGGCCAAAGAGCTCGCTTTCCAGCAAGGTTTCAGGCAGGGAGCCGCAGAAGCATGCGATGAATGGCTTGTCTTTGAGCTTGCTGTTGAAGTGCAGCGCCCTGGCGATCAGCTCCTTTCCCGTTCCGCTCTCCCCGAGAATCAGCACCGTGGCGTTGGTGTCGATGACGCTTTTGACCATCTCCAGAACCTGCTGCATGGCAACGCTGTTGCCGATCACTCCGGTGATGTCATTGGTATCCTGAGCCACGCGGCGCAGGCGTGCGTTTTCAGAAGTGATGCGGTCGTAGAGCTGTGCATTCTCGATGGCGATAGCAGCCTGGTGGGCAAAGGCAGTGAGGAAGGGTTCCATCTCGGGGCGAAAATGGCCGCGGGATTCGGTGCTGTCGATGTAAATCGCACCGACAGGCTTGGTCTTGATGCGCAAAGGCAGACAGGCTGCGGCGATGATTTTCTGCTGAGCGATGCTCTGTGCCGTGCTGAACCGCTCGTCCTCATTGATATTATAGGAAATCACAGTTTCGCCCTCGGCCAGCGCCGCATCGACGACGCTTTTGGAAAAACTGTCCAGCGGGTTGTCCGGATTTGCGTCGATGTTGTGCGCGACTTTGACCTTCAGGTTGTCCGGGTCGTCTTTTTCATAGATCAAAACCATGCCGCGCTGCGCGTTGACCGTGTTCAGCGCGATGTCGAGTATGCGTTTCAGCAGTTCATTGATGTCATGGATGGTGTTGATGGTTTCACTGATGGCTGAGACAGATTTCAGCGGGTCCTTCAGTACGTTGATTTTCAAATCGATCACCTGTCGGTTGTTTGAAAAGTTGCCTCACGTGAGCGTGACCAGTTTCCAAAAGAATCGCGTATTTCCACAGTCCAGAAAAAATTGCCCACAGGCAAGTCAAAACCCGGTTGCAGGGTCGTTGCTGTAACACCGCGAAAACGGTAATACTGCAGGTCTGACAGCGACGCGATCCACACGATCTCGACCGTTGAGGTGAATGTGAAGCTCGTCGTTGGTACAGTCCAGGAGAAAACCGGCCGCCGGGAGACCGTGGTATCGGCCCGGGGTGAATTTAATATGACTTCGTCTGAGATCACACGGGTCAGATAAAACGGGCCGTAGCGGGTTATCGCGGTGTCATTGTTTACCGTCACAGTGGTGATATCGATAAATATCGGCATTCCGATCAAGGTATCGAGGGCAGCGTTGCTGTTGCCGCCGGTCTGAACTGCGAGCAGGCTGTCGAATTTGGCTGTCCGATTCCAGCGCATGCGGTCCCGGTCCGGAAAGAGAGAAAGGGACAAGCCGAGATCGGGAATGCGGCAGAGAACATCCTCGATATCGAGATTTCTGTCCGGATCAGTTACCTCGGCTGTGAAATCGAGGAAGTACTGGTCACCGGCCGGACGAAACACGTGCCCGGTCGCCAGTTGCCGGTTCGTGAGCACAGGCCTTCTGTCGAGACGCAAAGTCAGGAGCTGTGAATCCCGTTTCGAAGCAGATATCTGCAACGTATCGCTGATAAAACCTTCTTTATAAGTAATAAGTTCGTACACACCCTGCGACATATTGCTGAAAGAAAACCTGCCAGCCCTGTCACTGGTGGTAGTGAACCGGACTGAGTCTGCTCTTATCAGAGTGATATCAACCCCCGGAACCGGAGTCGAGGTCTCGTACAGCAGCGAGCAAAAGCCCCGCACTGTTACCGTCGGATCGTAGAGGTCTGATCCCGGGTCTAAAGGATTATCCCGTGGTGCTTCACCAGTACAGCCGAATAGAAAAAGCAATAGAAAAGAGAGTTGCGATAAAACGCAGGATGTCTTATTATTAAAAATCACGAATAGTCCAGAATTATGGTCAAAAAAACAATGCAACCTGTGCGCGAGATGTGAGAAGAGATACAGACTGGCGCATAGCGTAGCAAATAAATGACCAGACAGGCTTGGAGAGCTGTATTCGAGCGTAACCACCCAGAAGATAAATCAAGTCGAAATTTAGTGAAATCCGTGCAATAGCGCAAGGTTTTCCCAATAATTATGTGCATATCCTGCACATGTTTTTTTATGTATGTGCACAATAGTCAGAAGCGTCATCCCGGTCTCGAAAAACGAGGCCGCTGCCGGTTTTCTATCAGCTCAAAAAAGTAAGATGTAATACGAAAATATCATTGTGGCACGCGATTTGAAGGACGTTGTCGCGAAAAAAACAGCACCGAGCCTTTACCGGCTTCGTACCTTGAACCTGGTAAGAAAAATGACATCCGGATTGCCCTGTACAAGACACCGATCGCTCGCCACCATCGTTGCGGCAATGCTCTTTTTCACTTCTGCGCTGCTGGCGCAATCTGCTTTGCATACCTCTAAACGAGCGGATTTCGCGACAGGGGATAAAGAGTTCACTTTCCAGGATACTCTGTTCGTCAAGGTGGTCTTCCCCGGGGCGGACTATCTCGCTGTGAAAAAAAGTAAGTTCGAGCTCGAAGCGGAAAACAGCGAAGAAGATGAAGAACTCGAAGGCAGCCTGATCAATAATTTCGATGGCACTTATACACAAGCCATCCCGCTCAGCGGCCTGAACCGGCTTTACGCGGCCTGGGAGCTCAAAGTCGAGGTTGAAGACGAATTCGATCACGAGTTCGAAGCCAAGGCCGAGCTGACAATACGTACAGATATCAAACTTACAGGGGATGAAGTCTCTTTCTCAGGCATCATTTCCGACGTAACCTCCTCTGCTCTGCACATTTCTGCCCAGATTTTTCTGCTCGATGATGATACACAGGTTCTCGATAAAGATAATAACAAGAGGCTGGACCACACCAGGCTCAAACCCGGCTGGGGCGTGAAAGTACTCGCGGAAAAACTGCAATCCGGCGAGTTGAAGGCCAAAAAGATCGAAGTCATCTCAAAACCCGGCGAAACCGAGGTTGAGTTTGATGCCCGTATCAATGAGCTGAACTCTGAAATTATCAACGTTGGTGGCGCGGTTTTCTACCTCACCGATGAGCTGGAAGTTAAAGATATGGATGGCAGAGAAGGGTCCATCGATTTGCTGCGCGCCGGCATGCTGGTGAAGATAGAAGGAACCTGGGAAGACGGCAGATTGATCGCCAGGGATATTCACATCCGCAACAAGCATTACGCGGAGCAGGATATCAATATCTCAGGAAATCTGGTGCAGTTTGAAGGGGACGGTTCCCTGCCGGATACGCTATGGATTCGCGAGACAGCTTATCTCGTCGATGCCAACTCCCGTTTTTTGGGCTTCAGCGGTGAACAGCTCGAGTTCTCAGCGCTTCGTTCCGGGGAAACAGTTGAGATGCTGGGGCGCACCCATGCGGAAGGCCTGTCGAGTGTGGTTTCTTTGAAGCGTACCAGGAAGTTTATCTCTGAAGTGATTGTGTCAGGCAAAATTTCGGAAATCGATGACACACACTTTTGGCTCAACAATATGGTACGCATACAGCGGGATGCCCTGACTCTGGTATATGATTCCGTCTTCAGCTTTGTCGATGCGGCTGCTCTGCGTACCGGCCAGGCTGTAGAAGTTTATGCGGATGAGCGCAACAACGTCCTGTTTGCCCGCAAGGTCCTCATCAACGACGAGACCCCGGAGCTGATCACCCTTAAAGATGTCATTACAGAAATCGGCAGTGCATCCCTGGTCGTTGCGGATATCCTTTTCCTCGTCAGCGATGAAACACAAGTTTTCGATCGCCATGGCAGACCAACCAGCTTTGACCAGCTCGAAGTGCGAAACAGCGTACTCATCACCGGACAAAAGATCGATGGTGAGTACCACGCCCTGCATATCGAGCTGCGTGGTACAGATGCTGACGAGCTCATCTGGTCCGGGGTTGTGGATGAGCTTTCCGGCTCTGTTATCCGCGTTTCTGGTAAGAGTTTTACCCGTACCCCGGCCACCGAGTTTGTCAGCCCGTCGGCAGGTGTTCATGTTATGGATACGGACTTCACCCCCGGAACGATGGTCATGGTAACGGCTGAGAGAGGGGAGAATACTCTTTACGCCAGGCGGGTGGAAATGCGCAGCAGCCTGGATGAGGAACTCGTTATTGATGGTGAAATTGGCCAGGTAGCGGGTGATCAGATTATGGTCTTCGGGCAGCCCGTCGT
>DRLW01000452.1 GCA_011375275.1 Bacteroidota bacterium | reverse complement strand
GCTGGAATGGCAATTTGCCAAGGGCGTGCGCGCGCGTTTCGAAAGCCAGTACAGCAAAATCGATAGTTTTGACCAGGCGCCGGCGCCTTACCGGAATGCCGGCGGCAAGGAAGTGATCACTCTGAGCATGGCATCGATTATCTTTTCTTTCTGATGCCCTTCTGATGACAGCCTGAAAAATTCATGCATTTCGGAAAAATCAGGCGTGACCATCCAGCGCTTCCTGTTTTGCGCGGGATAGATGTGATGACCAGATACGCAGCAATGGACATAGCTGAAATTTTTACGAGGTAGTTGAGATATGCAAAAGATAAATTTCAAACAGTCGCCTCTGGCCTGGTTCTGTGCCGTTTTGTTCGCAATGAGTGTCTTTTCTCCCCAGGCTCAGGCTCTGCCCAGGGGTGGGGCGTATGTGTACATCGTTTATACGATGAAATATAAGAAGGTGAAAAAAACACTCAAAGCCGCCATCCCTTCGTCGATCAAGGCAAAATTTTATAACGCGGATCTTTTGACCGTGGCAGATTATTCCGGCAAGCAGAAAGCTGTATCCAAGTTTGAGCGCGCTCAGTTGGTGGTTTTTATCGGTGATGAAACCATCAAACTGCTCGAGGGCAGTGAACTCAAAATCCCGGTTCTGATCGTTAACAGCGGGTTGCAGGATGTCAAATCAAGAAAGGTTGTGACCTATCTTTTCGACAAGGCCCATGCGTCCGCAGCACCGTCAGGGTTGTCGAAAACCAGCCTTGCCACAGCCGCGGAGTTGAAACCCGGCACTGTTGGTGAAAAAGACGCCGTGGTGATTATCGGGCAGAAAGATGACGCGTTCTGGAAAGAAGTGGCTGCGGTGGTGGAAAAACTCCTGGCCCGCTGAGAGCCGGGCAGAAGCAGGATGTCGCTTCTGATCACTGTGCAGGCTGTTTGAGTGGTCAGGTGCAGTTTTTTTGAGTGAGCCGGATACCCCGCGAGGATGAGATGTGCTTCCTGCGCTGCGCATCGGGATAGTTGAAGAGTTGTGCCCGGCGCAGTTACCTCCGGCTGAATTAATTTATCATTTTTTAAGGCGGGCTCTCGCGCGGTTTGATACATTTTTCAGGGTATAAAACAATAAAATAAAGGGTTGCCATGGCAGTGTCGGCAAAAGGTTGGTTTCTGAACCAATCGATCAAAAGAAAAATCGTGCTGCTGATCACATTTGTAGTCACAGGGATCAGCGCGTTCATGTTCTATTTTTTTCCATCACAACAAAAAAAGGTCTTGATCGCTGAGACGATCGAACGTGCCGAAGTGGCAGCCGATTTGCTCGGAATCAACTTCAGTATGGCATTGGGGGAAGGAAATTTCGCCACTATCCAGCGCGCCTACCGGAGCGTGAAAAAGATCGATGGCCTGGAATACATCGCAATCTATGACAGCGACTCAGAGTTGATCAATGCGCATAATCCCAATAAACACAACATTCAGATCAGCGACGCGCTGGTGAAAAACTCACTCGTCATCTCAGATGACTTTTTGATGATTAAGTCTGATATCGAATACGATGACGAGAATCTGGGCTTTTTGGTCATCGGATTTTCCCTGGACTGGTTGAATGCCAAGATCAGCTCGTTGTATTGGACGACCTTCGGTGTGCTGGTGCTGTTGCTCATCGCCTCGTTGATCGTTGGTGGTATCATCAGCAGCTTTATCTCCCGGCCGCTCTATGCCCTCAGCAATGCCGCGCGCGAGGTGTCGCGTGGGAATCTTGGTCAGCGTGTTGATATCACCACTCTGGAAGAAACCGGTGAGCTGGCCGGGGCCTTCAATACCATGGCAGACCATATCGCCAAGGCGCTCAGCGACCTGGAGGAAGAACGCCGTGCGATCGAAGGTAAAGTTGCGGATGCGGTGGATGAGTCCGAGCGCCACAAGCAGTATCTTGCGGACAGCGTCGATATCATTCTGAAAGAAATGCAGCGCTTCGCTGATGGCGATTTGACCATGCAGTTGCCCGATGACCGGGAGGGCGAGATCGGCAAACTGTTTGCTGGTTTTAACCGTGCGGTGCAGAACCTTCGCCAGTTGCTGCTCAAGGTGGTCGAGCTGGTTCAGGCCACAAACGTGGCCAGCGAGGAGATTACGGCGAACCTGGTCTCGGTTGCGCGTGGCGCTGAGGAGCAAACAGATCAGACCAATTCCGTCGCCGGGGCGAGCGAGCAGATGGCCAGCTCCAGTATCGAAAATAATAATCTCTCTGAGCAAGCAGTGAAAATGGCCGAGCAGGCAAAAGAAGCAGCCTCAGCAGGCGGGGATATCATCACGAAGACGATCAAACGGATGGACAGCATCAGCACGGTTGTCAATAACACGGCTGATTCCGTGCGCAAGCTGGGCCGGAGCAGCTCGGAGATCGGTGAGATAATCGGCGTGATCAAAGAAATCGCGGATCAGACCAACCTGCTCGCCCTCAATGCTGCCATCGAAGCGGCGCGGGCTGGTGAGAAGGGCCGCGGCTTTGCCGTGGTTGCTGATGAGGTGCGCATGCTCGCCGAGCGTACCAGCGATGCAACCGGCACGATCGTCAACATGATCAAAACCATCCAGGGCGATACCGACGAAGCGGTTAATTCCATGCATCAGGCAACTGAAGAAGTGGATCAGGGTAAGCGCCTCGTCGATCAGGCAGGAGATACGCTGGAGACGATCATTGCAAGGGCAGAAAAGGTGATGGAGATGATCGCCCACGTAGCCACCGCAAGCAAGGAGCAGACCAGCACCAGCAAGCAGATCAACCTGAGTATTGCCGAAATTCATAAGGTAGCGGAAGATACGGCCTCGCGAACGCGCATGATCACCGAGATCGCGCAGCGGCTGCAGAGCACGACCTCGGACTTGCAGGGGCTGATCCGCTCTTTCAAGCTCGAAACATCTGCAGAGGAGCAGGTGCTGCCGCCGGCTGATGAAGACCCGCAGCAGCCCGAAAGCCTGGAGGAAGAAATCAGCGTGGAGATGGCCGGCTGAGCCGGGGCAGGCTTCCGGGATAAACGGAACGGCTGCTCTTTTTCACCCGTTCAAACCTGCATTTCGAACCGGTTTTCCTCCGGGCCGTTTTCGAGGGACAGCACGCCGCGCGGACAAACGGCCGCGCACACCCCACACCCGACACAGGACGCCCGCACGATATTCTGACCGCGCTGCGCATACCAGCGCACGTCGATCCCCATCTCACAGTACGTCGAACAGTTGCCGCAGGAGATGCACTGCGCTCCGTTGGTGGTGATGCGGAAGCGCGATTTGAAACGCTGGATGATGCCCATGTAGGCGGCCAGCGGACAGCCGAACCGGCACCAGACACGGTTGCCCATGAGCGGATAAAATCCCGTGCCGATGACGCCGGCGAAGATCGCGCCGATGAAAAAGCTGTACGCCTGATTGACCCGCCAGGTGTAGCTGGCGAAAATCGCTCCGCTGGAGAGGTAGTTGCTGAGCTGCATCACGGTCATGACCACGGCGAAAACCAGCACGCTGTAGATGATGATTTTCTCGATGCGCCAGGCTTTCAACGATTTATCCGACAGATGCCGGAAGGGGTCGCCGAGGGTTTCCGCCAGCCCGCCGCAGCCGCACACCCACGAGCAGTACCAGCGCTTGCCGAAAAAATAGGTCATTATTGGCACGACGACCAGGGAGAGAATGACACCCCAGACCAGCAGGAACAGGCCGAAGTTGCCGCTGCTGAGCAGGGTGTCCAGGTTCCAGTCCGTGAAAAACGTGTAGTTCAGCGGCCAGGCGTTTTTCAGGTCCATGGCCGGCCGGTTCAGCCGTTCCATCAGCGAGGGCAGCAGAAAGGCGAAGCCGGTCTGAAAAAAGATGATCGACACGGTGCGGATCAAATGGTAGCGGCTGTGCCGGTATTTGATCAGCATGCGGATGCCCATCACCGCGACCGCCAGGGTGTACAGCACGCCGTAGAGAAACCACTGGTCCGCGGGCCGGCTGCGCAGCCACCAGCTCAGAGGCTCAACCAGCAAAATGGCGTTGACGATGTATTCCGGAAACCAGTACAGAATGATATAAAATGAGATCAGATAGCCGCCCAGAATGATGCCGAGCAGGCCGCGGGCTGTCAGGGAACGCCGCCAGATATCGTTGTGTTTGATGCCCGGCAGTTCGCGCAGTCCGGGCAGGATGAACACCAGGGCGCCGAGGGAAGCCAGGCCGAGTGAGAGAAAAAAGTAGAGCCACGTCCGCTCGCGCACCGCACCTGCTGCCGCTGCCTTTGTCACCAGAAAACGCGTCACACCGAGCTCGTAGGCGTTGATGGTGGCATCCTGCATCATGAGGCGATCGATATCATCGAACAGGTCGAATTTCGACTGCCATGTCTGCCCGGCGAGGGGGTGCAGGCGTTGTACGCGCTGGGATGGAATTTTCCCTTCCAGCTCTGCCAGGGCTTCGCCGGTCAGGTGGTATGACCCCATGAACAGGGTGGCTGTGAAGACCACCAGACCTGCCAGGAAAAGTATTAGCCCGAACAATCGCAGGGAGCGGTTGGGTGAGTGGGATGTCCTGTTTTGTATCTGTATCGGTTGCATCGTTATGCCTTTGTTTGCAGTTTCATTTCAGGCTCAGACAGCCATGCCGAGCAGCCCTTTCCTGCGTTTGAGCCGGAGTTTTTTGTCCGGATGCTGCTGATTGAACGCCGCGATGATCTCCTCCTCGAACTGTTTGAAAAATTCCGGGTCAAAATTCGCTTTGCCGAGATTTTCGAGCACATATTCGATGCTGCGGCCCTCGGCGATCCAGCGTTCGCAGACGCGGTGGCGCAGGCGGATGCCAAAGACGTTCAACCCCGTGAGGGCGCGCGTGTCTTTTTTGAAAACCAGCTTCAGGCAGTGGTGGTGATCGGCGTGCTCCCAGTAAAAGCAGTCCTCATCCGCGGCCGGCGCGTGGCCGACAAAACCATAGGTCTGATATTCGATATCGAAAAATTTGGCGGAGTTGAACCAGATGCCGCGCTCGTAGCGCCTGCGCTCGCCGGTGAGGGTGCGGGCCAGGGCCTCGCCGTGCATTCTGCCCGTGTACCAGAGCTGCTCGAACCGGCCGCGGCCCTCCGGCGTGTCCGGCCGGAACTCCACACAATCCCCTGCTGCGTACACATCCGGGATGTTGGTTTCGAGAAAATCGTTCACCAGCACACCGCGGTTGGTTTCGATGGCGCTGTCGCGCACGAGGTCGATGTTCGGACTCACGCCCGGCGTCAGGCCGACGAACTGGCAGGGGATTTCCTCGCCTGCCTCGGTGAGCACAGCGCGGACGCGGCCGTCCTCGCCGGCGAGAATTTCTTTCAAATTCGTCGCGCGCCGCAGGGTTACGCCGTGCTCCTCGATGTGGCGGCTCACCAGCTTCGCCTCCTCGTTGGGCAGAATGTTGTTCCAGTACCATTCCTCGCGGATGAGAAAAGTGACTGCGATATCCCGCGACAGCAGCATCTCCGCCAGCTCGACGCCGATCAGCCCGCCGCCGACGATGACCGCATGGCGCGTGTGTTTGACGTTCTCCTCCAGCAGTTCGATATCCTGCAGGGAGTACAGACCCTGCACACCGGGTAAATCCTGCCCCGGCCAGCCGAATTTATTGCTCTTCGAACCCGTGGCAATGACCAGCTTGTCATACTGCAGCGTGGTGCCGTTTTCCAGCAGCACGCTCTTGTTGTCCGTATCGATGCCGGTGACAAAGGCGTTGAGCAGATCGATGCGGTTCTTTTTCCAGAACCAGTTTTCGTAGGGTTGCGTGTCCTGCAGGCGCATGTGCCCCATGAAAATATACATCAGCGCCGGGCGGGAATAGAAGTAGTCTGATTCGGCAGAGATCACCGTGATGCGCATGTCGCTGCGTTTGCGCACATGGCGCGCGGTCGTTATGCCGGCGATGCCGTTGCCGATGATCACCAGATGTTCTGACATGGGTCTTTCCTTTCAAGCTTCATCGTATCCATGAAAAAAAGGGGCGTGAGTCGCGAATCGGGGAGCTGCGTTCCTGTGTGCACAACAGGAGCACAGGGGATGATATTCCGTGCAGGCGCAAAAAGCAAGTTTTTTCACGCGATGCCCGGCCGCAGGGCGCGGGCTGATGTTTATTTTGGGATATTTCTCGCGGGAAGTATAACGTAACCGAATTCGCAAGAATTCGGGCCGGTCGAAGCAAGCCACCTCTCGTCACACCGCTCCCGCGGTGTGACGCCCCTGTTGCCCCGCTCCCGCGGCAGTGCACAAGCGCAG
>DRLW01000451.1 GCA_011375275.1 Bacteroidota bacterium | reverse complement strand
GTTTTGGCAACGTTGAGGTTGCAGCCGACGCCGCAATAGGTGCACACGGTGCGGACTTTTTCCGTGGCCAAAATCGCCTTTGACTGGAAAACGTCGGAAATGGCCGAAGTGGGGCAGGCCTGGGCGCAGGCGCCACAGGACACGCAATCTGATTCGGCGAAAGTCGTGTCCATGCCCTTGATGATGTGGCTGTCGAAGCCACGCCCGGCCATGCTGAGCACGAACTGACCCTGCACCTCGTCACAGGCGCGCACGCAGCGGTAGCAGTTGATGCACTTGGCCAGCTCCGAGGTCATGTAAGGATGGCTGCGGTCTTTTTCGCGGCTGAGGTGGTTTTTGCCGGCAGGGTAGCGGATCGCACGCACGCCTACCCGTGCCGCCACGGTCTGCAGCTCGCAGTTGCCGTTCACCTCACAGGTCAGGCAGTCCGGCGGATGATCGGACAGCACCAGCTCGACGATGTTGCGGCGCAAATCGCGGATGCGCTGCGAGTTGGGATAGATATACATGTTCTCCGCGATGGGCGTGTGGCAGGAAGCCAGGGCTTTGGCCGGCCCGTCCTCGCTCAGCGCAACATCGACGCTGCAGACCCGGCACGATCCGAAGGGCTTGAGATTCGGTGCATCACACAGCGTGGGAACGGCCTCCGGGCCTGCATGACGGCGCAGGAACGAGAGGATGGTCTCACCCGCGCGCATTTCAAAAGGAACATTATTGATAAAGGCTATTTTTTTCATCGTTAACCCTGAGGTTTCTGGTGGATGATGTATTTTGTTGCCGTAGCAGTTCAGGCAGCGAAATAGTCCTGTAGTTCATCGGCAAAATACTGCAGTGCGTTTTTGATGCCCAGGGGCAGGCCGCCGCCGAGGGCGCAGAGAGAGCCGATTTCCATCGTTTCCAGCAAGTCGTCGAAGAGTTTGCGGTCGATTTTGTGCGTGCCGGATATGGCGCCCGCGAGCAGTTCCTGGCCTCGCGTTGAGCCGAGGCGGCAGGGGAAGCACTTGCCGCAGGATTCGTGCGCCGTGAACGCGAACAGATGCTCGAGATAGTCGATCATCGGAAAGGTCTCGGGAATGCTGATGACGCTGGCGTGGCCGAGCAGAAAGCCGTTTTCAGCAAAAGATTCAAAATCCACGCTCAGCTCCGGGATTTTACTCACCGGCACGATTCCTCCCAGCGGCCCGCCGATGTGCAGGGCTTTTACCCGCGTGCGGAAGCCGCCGCCGAGTTCGTGCACCACTTCCTGCAGCGGTGTGCCCATTTCCACCTCGTACAGTCCCGGCTTGTTAAAATGGCCATCCAGACAGACCAGCTTGCTGCCGGTGGATGTGCCGCGCCCGAGGGCTGCGTATGCTGCACCGCCGTGCTCGAGAATCCACGGGATGCTCGCCAGGGTTTCGACGTTGTTCACCACTGTCGGCCGGCCGAACAGCCCCTGCTGCGCCGGATAGGGTGGCCGCACGCGCACTTCCGGGCGCTGGCCCTCGATGGAGTTCAGCAGCGCGGTCTCTTCCCCGCAGATGTAGGCACCGGCTGCTTCGATCACTTTGAACGAGAAGGAAAAATCACCGTGGCTGAGCAGGCCGGCGTCCTGCAGTTTTTGCACCGTATCCGCCACTTTTGCGATCGCTTCCGGATACTCAGCGCGGATGTACACCACGCCGGTATCAGCACCGGTGACGTAGCCGGCGATGGCCATGCCCAGCAGCACGGCCTCGGGCCGGTGTTCGAGCAGGTAGCGGTCGGAGTACGCGCCGGGATCACCCTCGTCCGCGTTGCAGACGATGTATTTTTGCCCCTCACCGGCGTTTTTGCAGAATTCGAGTTTGGTTGCCAGCGGGAACCCTGCACCACCGCGGCCGCGCAGGCCGGATACGCGCAGCTCCTGCAGCACAGCCTCGTGGCCGTTTTTTACAGCGCGCGTCAAAAGGGTGAAATATGTTTTCTGGTCAGGAATCGGGGCGGTGAGGATGGGGGCGGCCATGTTGCTGGCCACGTTGTAGGCATCGGTGCGCGGCGGCCCGCCGTTGCTGAGGATGCTGTCCAGCGTTTTGGCCGCGTTGCCGGAGTAGTTGTGGCCATTGTAGTGAAACGCGCTGTTTTCATGACACCGGCCCAGGCAGCACATCTCGCCGATTTCTTCCTCGCGGAAATGCTTTTTCAGCTCGCTGCGCACGGCCTCCTGCGTGCCCGCCAGCATGCAGGCGCTGCCGTTGCAGACATAGACTTTCTTGCCCCTGTTCTCCCGGCGCAGAAAATCATAGAACGAGGCCGTGCCGTACACGATGGCATCACCCATCAGATACTTCTGCGCCAGTTTGCGCATTTCTTCGTTTTCCGGCGATCCGTTCTCCTGTGCGCTGTGCACGAGGTTTTCGAAAAGATTATCCTGCAGGCCTTTGCGGGCCGATAAATGGCTCAGATTTTCTGACATTCTCTATTTCCTTCGATGATTCGTGATGTGTGCGTGTAAACAGTGGCCTTGCCGTCGCGGCAGAAGGCGATCAGGGTGATGCCCAGGGCATCGGCTGTTTCCACGGCCATGCTCGATGGCGCGGATACAGCGGCCAGCACCGGAATGCCGGCCATGAAGGTTTTGGTGACAATTTCAAAAGAAACCCGCCCGCTGACCAGCAGGCAGTGCGCCCGGCTGAGCTCTCCGGCGCGCACCAGCGCACCGATGACTTTGTCCACAGCATTGTGGCGGCCGATATCCTCGAACACGGCCAGCATGTCGCCGGACAGGGCAAAAGCTCCGGCAGCATGGGAGCCGCCGGACTGCTGGAACAGGGTTTGGCGGTCGTGCATGTGACGGAACATCCCCCCGAGACCGGAGATGTCGAGCACCTCGCGGGTTTTGAGCGGCCCGCCGCGGATGTTGAGATCAGCGAGGGTTTGCTTGCCGCAGATGCCGCAGGATGAGACCGAAAGGATGCTGCGTTCGTTCAGGGCGCCGTTGCCTGTTGCCGGCGTGTCGCCGATGATGTTGATCATGTAGGGAATTTCCCGGCGCGGGTCGAGGCGGGGCTGCAGTTGATAACAGGAAGGGTCGCGCAGGATGTCTTCGGTGAACAGCAGCCCGGTGACCAGCTCGGTATCGGCGCCGGGTGTGCGCATGGTGATGGTGAAGGGAGCGCTGTTGATGCTGATCTGCAGCGGGGCTTCCACGGTCAGCGTATCGTGGACGGTCTGTCTCGCTTCGTTTTCAAACTTAACGGCCTTTGTGGTGTGGGTCTGCATGGGAATCTTCCGGATTTTGGCGGCTGTTTGTGAACTCGTGAGACGGGCAGAACAGCGGGCGTTGTCTGCAGCGGAAAGTAGGGCTTGAGCAGCAGTTTGTCAAACGATATGTGACCGGCGGCTTACCAGCGTGCTTTCAGGATGAAAGTGACGCTCTGCGGGGTTGCTTCGGGACGCAGGTGCAGGGCGACTTTGCCGTTTTCCAGAAAGGGCTCGGGCGTAATCAGAGCGTCGAGAAAGCCGAGGGACCAGAGCACACCGGAGGCGAGAAAGAGGTTGCGGCGCAGGCGATAGTAGCGGTTGTAGGTGTCATAGCGCTCGTCGATTTGCTTCAGATTGGTCTCTGCGAGGTAGTCATTGCGTGCAGAGCGTTCCCGCACCAGGGAATAGGTTGCGGAGGCGAGGAGAAAACCTGTTGCGGCGCTGAAAAAGTAACCGCGGTTTTTCTGTTTTTTATAAAATTGTCCCCAGCCCGGGACCAGCAACGAGCGCAGGCTGGCATCGACACGGCCGTCTTTGACCGGCACATAGCGAATTTCAGGTTCGATGAGCTCGTTTCGTTTTACAGAAGTCCCGTTGGAGTCGTATTTTCTGCGCTCCTCGTCGAAGATGCTGCGCAGCTTCGGCGAGAAATACAGGCTGCTCAGTTTGATGTCCGGTGAGAGTTCGATCGCCAGGCGGAAATGCTTGCGCACTTCGGTCTGGTTGCCGGCAAAGTCGTGCAGCAGGGCGCGCAGGGTGTGTAATTGGGCCAGGTGAGCCTTATCGAAATTGTGATACACCGCGAGGGCGGAGTCCGTCCGGGCCTCGGCAGCCGGGATGTCACCTTTACGGATGGTGTCGAGGATGTGTTCGAGCATCTGCTCCTGTTTGTCCTGTGCCTGCGTGTGCACAGGCAGGAGAGCCGAAAACCCCACGATGAGGAGATAAACTGCGATAAAATAACGTACGTTCACGATTTCCCGCCTGAGAGAGGTGCCCTGTCGATTTGATTCAGAAAAGTCCGGCCCTGTTGTGTAACCCCACTGGCCGGTTGCGGAGATTGTTGTCATACGATGGGATGAGATAAACAGTACAGTTTTCTGAAAACAGATGCAAATAAAAAATTGTGCACATTTTGACTGCGGCACCGCCATAGCCGAGTAGCCGAAGTGGCAACACTTCGGGCGCTTGGAGTCCGGAATTCTAGCGAATTCCGCTACACAAGCACCGCTATAGTCGAGAAGTAGCCGAAGTGGCAACACTTCGGGGGGCACTCCACCGCTCAGATGCCTGGCTGCTCCCTGCCGGTTGTTACAGTCCGCACTCTGTAAAGCTGACCGAGCATGGCCGCAAACAGCAGCGTCAGCGAACTGTAGTACAACCAGATAGCGATGACAACGATGATGAC
>DRLW01000450.1 GCA_011375275.1 Bacteroidota bacterium | reverse complement strand
AAGCCTGCGGTCTTGTTTGTCTATTCATCTATTTTGAACCCTTCCCAAGGATCGGCCTGTAGCGTATGTACGCTTATTTACAGAGATTGACAGCCTTTTTGCTGCTCGCAGCCGGCGCCACAGCGTCTGTAGCCCAGACCGGCAGCCGGCTGGAGCTGTTTTACGGCGGCATCATCAGCTCCGAAATCGATATCAGCAGCAGCGGTCTGTTTGCTCTCAGCGGTACTTTCCCGGGGGCTGGTGCTGCTATCAGCCAGCTCCGGCCTGGCGGCGAAAGCGTACGCTGGAATCCAGCCGGCCTGGCCTATATGAAGAAAAGCCTGCTGTACTCAGAGTATGTCCCTCCGATTGCACTCAACCTGAACACCCTGCTCGACGTCGAGAATCGCGTCAACACGACTTTGCGCGATAATACAGCCCGTTTTGCAGCCGCGGACAGTCTGTACGACCAGCGCGACAGCAGCATCCGTCCGAAAATCAGTCTCTCCGGCGGGCAGGGAACGTATGCTGCCATCGTTAAAACCCGGTATTTTTCTCTTGGAGGCGCCGTGCACCAACCGGTGCGACTGGCGACGAATTTTGCAGTCAGTGGCATGAAATTCCGTGCAGCAACTCAGGCTGCAGGCGGGGGCACAACCTTGCGCCTGCTCGGTGTGCTCAATGGTACCTTTGCCTCTGAATTTATCCTCACAGGCTACGCCCTGGCGGTTGGCGGAAAGCTGGGTCGCGGTTTCGCGCTCGGGCTGGGCTTTGACAGCTTCAGCGCCACGCTGGAGTCATCGGGTGTTTTTCGTCCCGAGGCGCAGATTTCCTCAGGCTCGCAGGAGTTTGTCTTCAACAGCCCTCAGTCTTCACATTATGACAGTCTCGGCGCTGAAACCCGCGGTGCTTTTTTCGGTGACGGGGCGCGGATTCGCCTCGGTTTCGGCTGGCACAAGGGAGACCGGTGGGCTGTAGATGTTGCCTGGTTCGCTCCCTATGATATCGTCATGTCAGGAGCGCTCACCCTGCGGTATGACCGTATTCTCGCTTTTAATCTCAGCGCAGAAGAAGGAAGCGAATTCTTCGATGCCGGGCAACTGCTCGATGATGATTTTACCGGCACCCATCCACGCCAAACCCGGCTCACCAACCTGCGTTTGAGTTTCCCGGGCAGATTGGGGATTGCGCTCTCCGGGCAGTGGCGCAATGGTTCTGTGATGCTGGTCTATGAGCGTTATCAGAGTGCACTTGGCCTGGCTTTTGCCTATGCCAGCACCGGCGACAGCACCTTTACTCCGCTGTCCGGTGAGCGGGAATACCGTTTTGCACCCAAAAATGCCCTGTCTCTCGCAGCCGGCGCCGAATGGTTACAGCTCCAGCTCGGAGTGGCTTCAGCCTCGTTCACGACCGTGCACAGCCGGGAAAACCTCCGAACCAGGCGTTCTTTTCTGTTGTACACATTCAGCATTTCCGGCGGCTTCACTATTCCGCATTTTCGACGTATGCGCATGGATTATGCTGTTGGTTTTGGCGTAACGTCCTTTTTGCGTTTTGGTTTTTCTTATACACTCGAGTGAGCTGACCCAGGCTCCGGGGCTGCCAGCCGGGCACGGTTATAGCGATTATATTGAATAAGCAGGCTATGAAAAACAGACATACTCCAGAATGTGTCCCTATTCAGCGCAGATGGCGCAGAAGATTGCTCGTGCTCTGTCTCCCGGTCTTTCTTCTCCCCGGGCTGCTGCCAGCTCAGCGCGTTATCACGCCTGCCGCAAAGCTACGCGCTCCACAGTTTTTATATTCTGTTCAAGCGCAAAATAACGCCGAAGTGGTGATCACGCGCATCACAGGAAATTACATCACCCGCAACACGCCATCGAAGCTGGAAATCTTCTGGCGAGATAGTACGCGCACGTGCCGGTTGTATTTTTCCACCCGGCCCGGAAGCAGCCCCGATGATTATGATCAGGCGATCGGAAACCCGGGCAAGGGCCGTCTGACGATCAGTTCCGGGTTTGAAGTCTTGCCTGTTGGCTTGTATTACAGCATTCTCAAAGACACCAGCGATCCACAGGCAACTTCAGTGCCCTTTATCATCTATGTACAGCCGGAAGTGCCGGTCAATATGGTCGCACCGGCAAACGGCGCTCTTGTCGAGGGCGGTAATCCCGAGTTCCGGTGGGACCCGATCGCCGGCATGCCCTATTATCTCATCGTTCTTTCACAGGGTGATTTGACGATCGTCAACAACGAAGAGACCGGTGAGTTTGAGTCGTTGTCTGGTGTCAACATCATCTGGCAGGCTTTTGCCTCGCAAGGCGGGATTCGCTACGGCGACAGCGATCTCTCCGGTACCTGGCCGGACAGCAATATCCCCCCGCTGCTGCCGGGTGTGGAATATAACTGGCTGGTTTTTTCTGCTTTTGCTCCAGACCTGCGTTATGTGGCCTGGGACCTGTATCCCCTTTCGACCTCTTCCTTCCAGGTCAGCCGGCCGGCGCTGAAGCGTTCTCCGGTTTTGCTGTTCCCGACCGAAGGTTCTCTGGTCGATGAGGATGAGCTCACTTTTCTTTGGACAAGTGTGCCCGGTGCCACCCGTTATCATGTTCAGTTGCATGAACGTCTGGCACAGTCGGATATCGGCGACGGCACTATTCTGCTCTGGCATCATATCACGGTGGATACGAGTGCGCTTTTCCGGGCGCGGGAGTTTCTCGCGCGTAAGGATTATGTCGTCCGCGTCGTGGCTGAGTCGCCCGCAGCATTATCATCCTCGCCGGAGTCTTCTTTTCAGTATAGTGCACAGACATTTTTTGCACAGAACTACGTGCGTGACAGGGTGACACGAGCTGGTGTGCCCAATGCACGGCTCGATTTTTCCGGCGATGGGGGGACTGGTCTGCCCTTTTCTCTCTTCACCGATGAGTTCTCTTGGCTGCAGATCACACTGCCTCTTCGTGCCTATGAAGTGCGTGCCTCAGCGCCCGGCTATATTCATGAAAAACAGGTTTTGTTCCCTCACGCCGATACCACGCTGTTCGTGGTTGAAATGGAGCAGGCGGAGAATGTCCTCTCCGGCCGGGTCGTCGATCCGGAAAAAAGGCCGATCCCATTCGCGCGCGTGCTGTCCTCCGGCGGGGATGAGCGCCGTACCGATGGGGCGGGATATTTTAATCTGCCGGTGCGGCAACTCCCGGAGAAGGTCAGTTTTTCTGCCCTGGGATACCAGAAAGACGACTACCAGGCTTTTGTGCCCAATGACTGGGGCGTAGTCGATTTGGGAGATGTCGTTTTAGCGCCTGTCTCATCTTCGCTGCGTATCACCAGTGTCGATGCCGATGGCCTGCCCCTGAGCGGCGTGCACCTGAATATGGCCAGGGCGGGGGAGGAGACTATCCGTCTGACCAGCGGCGCCAGTGGCACGGCCGAGTTTCCCCTTGCCCGGGGAACGTGGCAGATCACACCCTCGTACCCGGGGTATTATCCCTCGCCGGAGGAATATTTCGTCCGGCTCGAAGAGGGCCAGAGTCCGGAAGTGACCTTTGTTTTTTTTCGTGCCGCCCTGTTCGAGGGCAGGGTTCTGTTTCGCGATGAGCTGGTTGCCGGTGCGTCGATCGAACTGACCTCGAAATCCGGGGTTAAGCGGTCGGCTGTGAGTGATAATTACGGTACTTTTCAGCTCGACGCACCGGCCGGGGATCATGCAGTCAGGGTGTATCACGAACGTTTTGGCTCATGGAGTGCAGAGATCACTCTGCGCGAGGGCAAGGTCACGCGTTTTGATGTGCCTTTGTCGCCGGCGACAATCATCTGGGGCCGGGTGATCAGCGGGGAAGACGATACCCCTCTGTCCGGCGCAGCGATTTATGACCGGAGCTCGAACCAGAAACTGGCGGAAAGCGATGCTCTCGGTCTGTATGCTTTCACGGCTGAAATCGATCGCAGCTATCAACTCGAAGCAGAGTTACAGGGTTTTGCCAGCCGGGGCACCACGCCGGCGACAGCCGTGCCCGAGGATTCCCTGCGTGTGGATTTTATCCTCGACCCCTCGACGGCTGTGCTGCGCGGGCGCGTGCTCGGCCGGAACGGTCCGGTCGCCGGCGCGCGGGTTACACTGCTCGAAAACGGCAGCTCCGTGACCACCGATCTGCTCGGGCAGTACGAAATGCCTGTGCAGCCGGGCACATGGCAGGTTCAGGCCGAGGCCAATTGCCTGACCTCCGCCGTCGAGCAGGTTGTCGTTGCGCCGGGCGCAGTCGTGACCCAGGACCTTCAACTCAGCGGCGAAAGCGCAATCGTCAGCGGGCGGGTTACAGACAGGGCTGGCAATGCGCTGGACGGCGCCAATCTTTTTGCCGTAGGCGAGAAGAATTTTACCGCAGAAAGCGACTCCAGCGGCCGCTACACTCTCTGCCTCGATCCCGGCGCTTACTATATTCTGGTTTCGCGTATCGGCTATCTTTCCGCTGATACCACGCTGTTGCTCAACGCAGGCGAGGACCTCACTGAAGTCGATTTCCGTCTTGAAGAGAATTTTGCCTCTGTCGCAGGCAAGGCTGTTGATGAAGACGGCAATCCCGTGGGCGAACTGCAGGTTATCCTGACCAATGCCTGGCAGAACCGCATGACCACCACAGGACCGGATGGGACGTTTCGCTTCGACGGCATATATCCCGGCCAGGCGCTGCTGTTGATCCGCTCGCAATTCTATTTTGCCTCGCCGTTGTCTCTGAATTTGCAGGGCGGAGAGGTCGCCCGCCCGCAGCTCGTGCTGCAACGCAACGACGGGGTCATCAGCGGTGTGGTGGTGGATGGCTATACCGGTGAGGGCATCGACAGCGCTTTTGTCGCTGCGCGCGAGTACAGCAGCGGCACGATTTTTACTGCAGCGAGTGCCGGGGCTGAAGGGAAGTTCCGCATCGAAAACCTGCCGGTCAAGGACCGGCTTTTCCGCCTTTTTGCTTCAAAAGAAGGGTATGTCCTCAGTCAGGCCGTCGATTCGGTCGCAGCCAACAGCTCAGGAATCACGTTATCTCTTCTGGCCAGAAACGGCTCTCTCGCAGGTACGGTCGTCGATGCGGGCACTGCAGAGCCGCTCTCAGGAGTGGTTGTCCGCGTTACGCGTCCGGGGGAACCGCTGCGCCAGACCACGACCTCGGAAACGGGACAGTTCGTCATCCCCGGTCTGGTTTTTACTTTCGACTATCAGGTCACACTCAAACACGAGCTTTTCTATGCTGATACCTTTACCGTGCGTGTGCCCAGTGCCGGCGTGCGGTTGCCGCTGCAGCGCCGTCTGGGTTTTCTCGCGGGAACGATCCTGCAAAAGGACGGTGACGTGCCGGTCAGCGATGCGCTGGTGGTGATGACCAACGTCGATGGCCGGGGCCGCAGCGACAGCACGCGCAGCGATGCGCAGGGGAACTATGTCGCCGGAGTCTGGCCGGGTCGATACCGGGTTTCTGTTTCAGCGCCGTTTTTTTATGCCACACCGAATCAGCAATTGCTCGAAATTACGCCGGAGGATACAACGCAGGCGGAGGTGTTCCTGCTCGAGAAGCAAACTCTCGCTTCGCTCAAAATTTCGGGCCCGGCGCGGGTTTTCGCCCCGGATGGTGCTGTTGCCTTTACAGCCACTGCCCGGGACAGCGCCGGGCGTATCATCAATGAAATCCCCGGTTTGCGCTGGCAGACAATCCCTGCCGCAGACACGGTACTGATCTCACCGCAGGGCATGCTGACGGTCGCACCGCGCTATCTCGGCCCGATCAGGGTCAGCGTGGAAGATAGTCTCTCGCGCAGCAAGGCTGAAATGATGACTATGGCGTATGCCCGCATCGATTCAGGAACCTCTGCAGTCTATTTTTCGCGTGCCGGCTTGATGCTGGATTTCGTACCAGGCACCGTGCCCGTGCCGGTAGAGCTGTCTTTTGAAACCACGGCACTGACACCGGTTCAGCGCGTTGAAAATGAATTCCAGTTGCTCGCTCCGCTGCATCGGATTATCCCGGACAATCTTTCCTTTGACAGGCCGGCGCAGCTTTCTCTGCGCATACCTGACAGGCTCGGCAGCAACAGCGCTGGCAGATATGCTGTATTGCGCTGGAACAGCATTTTCAGCGCATGGGACGCCGATGAACTCGAAGTTCTGAGTCAGGAGGCCCTACCCGGCGATCGTCTCACGCGCGCCATCAGCGCAACAGGTGATTATGCTCTTGCCCTGCTCTCGGGGCCTCTGGCTGTGCGTGAACTCAGCATTCAGCCCAATCCCTTTTCGCCGCACCAGAGCAACCGTTTCGGTGAAACGGGTACTGTGATCCGTTTCGATATCACCACTGACCAGGCAGCGTTGCCGCTTGTGACGGCAAAAATTTATAACCTCGAAGGTGAGCTGGTAATCATTCTCGCAAACCAGGAACCCTTTCCAAAGGGCGTGCAACATATCTCCTGGGATGGCCGTGCCCGTGACGGGCGATTGCTGCGCAATGGCCGCTACCTGCTGCACTTTCTCGTCGATGATGGCAACAGCGTTCAGGAGCAGATACGCAGTATCGTGCTCATTCAATGAGTTCGGGTATGGTGTTTTAGGAGATTGATTCACAAACAGGTACTGCATGCCGGGTAAATCGGGATAACCGAAAGAGACTATTTGCCGGATGCCTGTCGGCAGTATTCTGGTATTTCGCATAACTCAGCACAGTTACATCTTTTCAACAGCAAGCCTGAGCGATTTATTATTTGGAACAAAAAAAGCAGCAAAAGAAGCTATTTGAATGGATTGCTACATTCAATTTTAAGTATATGGTGTCAGGGCGTTGTGGATATTTTTAATCTCTATCTATCCGCATCGTGTCTGGTTGTTCCAACCTCTCAGCCTTGGGCTGAAACCGGATCGCACCACGAAGTTCGCGAAGCGCACGAAGAGAGCTGATGTATCGCAAAAATCAGGACCAGCAGCTCCTGCCTTTCTTCTTGTTTTTCTTCGCGTCCATCGTGCACTTCTT
>DRLW01000449.1 GCA_011375275.1 Bacteroidota bacterium | reverse complement strand
CGTGGCAGCGTTTGCACCGGGCCGCGAGGGCATGATACAACTCGCTGCTGAGTTCGATTTCCGCGACAATCCTCTCTTTCCCATCTCCGGTTGGCTCGTCGATGCTGTCTTCCAGAAAACTTTCCGGGATTTTGAAACCAATGGCCTTTTTCTCACCTTGAAGTACTTCAGGCCGACTTTTGCCAATCAGCGATTGAAGACAAAACTGCTCTTCGGCAGCCGTACGGGCAGCACAGCTTTTCAGCATTTGCTCACTGTCGGAGGTATCGGTACCATGCGTGGCTATGGCTTCAAGGAGTTTGTCGGTAACCGCATGCTCTTTGGTACGGTTCAGTACCAGTTTGGCGGAGATGTTCTGCAGCGTCTGCCCCTTGGCTTTATTCCTTTCTGGGATACCCTGACCCTGGGTGCTTTTGTCGATTTTGGTTATGCCTGGATGGCGCAGGGCAGCGGAGAACCCGGATTGTTGCGTTTCGGCGATAATTTTTCCATCACAGATCTGCGGTCGAACTTTGGTTTTTCCCTGAACATCGCTGAAGGCCTGCTCAGTTTGGAAACCGCCCGGCGTACCGATGTATCTGGTGCAGACTGGAATGTTTTTTTCAGAGTACTGGGTAAATTTTAGTGAATAGCAACCGTGACATCAGCTCATCCCGAAGCAGCACAGGACGTGCAGGAATGGACAGGAAAATCGTTTTTCTGATCGTGTTATTGCTGGCCGCAGGCTCCGGCTGGCCGCTGCCGGCAAAGGCACAGGAAGAGGAGGAAAAAGCCCCCCGCGAGGTGAGGTACCACATCGCTGATATCCGCATCACAGGGAACCGCAAGACAGATAAGGATGTCATCCTCCGGGAAATGAAAACGCATGTTGGCGATACGGTCACGCTCGACATGCTGCAATATGACTTGCGCCGGATAGAGAGCCTCGGGCTGTTTTCCCGCGTGCAGATGGGAGCAGAACAGTCTGAAAAAGGCATGGTGCTGGTCATCGATGTCACCGAACAGTTGTATGTCATCCCCTGGCCGATTATTTATTTTAATGATCGTGATTATCGCCTGGAAAAACTGAGCTTCGGCGCGGCACTGATACACATGAACTTTCGCGGTAAAGCAGAGAACGTGCAGGTCGCCGGCTGGCTGGGCTATAATCCCGGACTGTACTGGAGCTATCTCAACCCATGGTTTGGCGGCGAGCGCCGGATTTTCATGGAGACGAAGTTTTTTCTCTACCGGTTCCGCAACAAGAGTTTCGATATCATCGACGAAAAAGTGACGGAGAAACGGGTTGGTGCCTCGGTGCGGCTGGGCAAGCGCTTTACTCTGAAAAACTCCGCCAGTATCGAATTTGACTACAGCCAGTTGCGCCTCGACCCGGCTGTGCCCGGCCAAACCCTGCATCCGGATGGTACGGATCGCGTTCCGACGCTGCGTTTGCGCTTTATCCGCAACAGCCGTGATCTGGCCTGGTATCCGTCGCGGGGTATTTTTCTGCGCGCCCAGTACAGCAAAAGCGGCATGTTTGGTGATCAGTTTATCGATTACAGCCGGCTGCGATTTGATTTCAGGACGTATTTCCCATTGCCGCGTAAGATGATTTTTGCCATGCGGTTCAATGTCGATTTGAGCCAGGGCATCCTGCCGATTTACGACCGGCTGTTTTTTGGCTATGACTATCGCGTGCGCGGTTATTTTCCGATACGGGTTGAGGGCGAAAATCGAGGGCTTTTCTCCACGGAACTGCGTTTCCCACTGGTCCCGGTTCGCTATATCTCCCTCGAAAATACCAGGCTGGGCGCGTACGGGAAAAATCTCGAATTCGGGATCAGCGCGTCATTCTTTTTCGATGCCGGCACTCTGTGGATCCAGAAACGCAACCGTGAATTTTATGATATGACGACCCCTGGCGGCGAACCCCTGCATCCGTTGCACAGCGGTGTTTTCGGTCTGCAGACACGACCGGAAACCTGGTATCGTGGCTTCGGTTTCGGCCTGCTCTTTCATTTGCCTTATGTACGGATTCTGCGTGTGGAGCTGGCCTACGATGCCGAATTGAACCGGGAGCTGATTTTCGATACCGGAGTGGCATTCTGACCATGGCGCGCCGGGAATACTATCTCGTCGATCCTGCGGACATCCACTACCGCTACAGCGGCAAAAAAAAGGAGGCGAGCACTCTCATTTTACGACAGCAGGAGCACCGGCATCTTTCCCGCGTCCTCCGGCACCGCCCCGGCGATGAAGTGCAGGTTACCGATGGCCGGGGCAGCATGTACACTTGCGTCATCGAGGATATCCGCCGTGATGAAAGCGTGCTGCGCATCACCTCTGTTGTTCTTGAAGCCGGTGAGCCCCGTTTTCTCGAACTGACCCTTGCGCAAGCCATCCCGCGCGAGAACCGTTTCGACTGGGTTCTGGAAAAAGGGACTGAAATCGGCCTGCGCGCGTTTATACCGATGCTGTGCGCGCGCGGTGACGTAACACCACGGGAGCAGAAACAAAAGCGCTGGCACAGGGTTCTCACGAGCGCGGTGAAACAGTGCGGCAGGAGCAGAGTGCCGCAGGTGTATGCCCCGGCAAGCTTCGAACAGGTGATCGCAGAGAGTACTGCTTTTGATCTGCTTTGGATTGCTCACCTGCCTTTACCGGAGAAAGCAGAGACCGCCGCGCGCCGGCAACCATCTTTCCCGGCCGTGGATGACGTGAGAAGCGGTCTGCTTCTCGTTGGCCCGGAAAGCGGCTTTACAGAGCAGGAAGTCAGCATGGCGCAGCAGGCCGGGTTTACCTTTCTCGATCTCGGCCCGCGCCGCCTGCGCAGCGAAACAGCGGGAATTATCGCCGCAGCGGTATTGCTGGAACAGTTCGGAGAGTTGGCGGGTACGCCGCAATCAGGTTGATGCCGTGCAGTGCCGATATTCGGGACGCGGGGTGGAACATAGACCGGAAGGCGGTCGAATCAGAAAAATTATGTCATCAGCTATCGCATCTCATCGCTCCGGCCGCAGCGCCGGGATCTCTCTGAACGGGATGCCCGAGGTTTGCTTGCCCGGGCGGCAGAAAAGCACAGCCCGGGGCTGTTTTTGTGGAGTTGATGGAAAAAACAACATAGTTGTGAAAGTATTCGGTTATCCTGTGTATCCTCGGCAGGTATTGAGAATACATCGGGATAAAGAAGTGTGAACGCTACAGTCCGCCGGGGGC
>DRLW01000448.1 GCA_011375275.1 Bacteroidota bacterium | reverse complement strand
GCAAGTGCCGTGAACATGAGGGTCAGAAATGTACCGGAAAGCAGCAGCAGGCCCAGCGTTGCCAACTGGCTGCCGTCATCATAGATGGCAAAGGGGATGCTGACTCCGAGTACAAATCCGGCGACCAACGGCAGGGCCAGCCCGAGATAAAGCCCGGCGAAGAGCACGCGGCGTTTCACCGGCTGAGTCAGGAGCAGTTCGATGTATTCACGTGAGTTATACAAAAACATGGTGCCGAACAGTATGCTGACCAGAGGGATGATGAACAGCATGATATTCATAAAACTGATGATCACTTTGGCTCCGCCGCCGCCAAAGCGAAACAGGCCATCGGTTACCACGAAAAAAAACAGGGCATAAAACAACAGCCACTTGTTTCGGAAAATATCGAAGAGCTGATATTTGATAATTTTGCCGACTTTATCCATTTGCCGATTCTCCAGGAATTATCCGTTTTGTGAACCCACTGTTCAGATATCGGGCTATCCAGCGCGCGGCGCTATGCCTCGTCGTTTTCAGCCATCATGCGGGCGATCGAGCGCTCGAGGTTGAGCCCTCCAACCATGGTTTTGAGTTCTTCAACCGGGCCGCTGAAGCGTACACTGCCATCGAGCAGAAAAATGATGCTGTCCGCCATCTCTTCGATCTCGCTCATGATGTGCGATGTGAGGATGATGGTCTTGCCTTTTTCGCGCTCGCGGATGATTTTATCTTTAAAAATACTGCTGGCGATGGGGTCAAGGCCTGCGGTCGGCTCATCGAGGATCAGCAGCGCCGGATCGAACAAAAAGGCGATCGCTGCGCTCACTTTTTGCCGTGTTCCGCCGGAGAGAGTACGCAGGGGTTTGTCCATCTCCTGCCCGAGGCCAAACTCGTGGATCAGCTCCTCATCGAGTCCGGCATGCTCGCCGCGCAGGTCTTTGATCATGTACAACACCTCGCCGACATTCAGGTTGTTCGGGAAATGCGCCATCTGCGGCATGTAGCCGATCTGGCGGCGGTACTCGCACTCGCCGTTGAGCCTGGTGCCGTTGACATAGATTTCGCCTTTATCCGGCCGCACCAGCCCGAGGATGCTCTTGATCAAAGTCGATTTACCTGACCCGTTCGGCCCGACGATCGCAGTTACCCGGCCTGTTTCGATCTGCAGAAATATGCGTTTCAGCACTTTGAGCGAGCCGAATTGCTTCTCCACGCCATCGATTTTTATCATTTCTCGATCACCCTTCATTTTCTTTTTCACCAGTAGGCACGTTCAATTTTTTGATGCGGGGATGGGCATCCACCAGAGTTTCCGGCGTCAGCATGGGAACAATGCGCTCCGCAATATCCAGAATATCGATAAAAAAGCTGCGCGACAGGATCATCGCAGTCTGCTGTTTTTCGACGATATAAGAAAAAAGCCGTACAGGACGAAATGGCACATCGCCGATGCCGTCACGGTTCAGGTCATAACCTGTATAGCTGCTCCAGTAATTGCTGTCAAAAGTGTTGAAATTCTGCCGGCTGTTGGTGGCCACATCAAAAGTGTTGTTGATAAAGTTATTGCGTACAAACTCACTCTCCATCGAATTAGCCATAATTTTTACGGCCCAGCCGTTTTCCTCAAACGTATTTTCCCGCACATGCAGACGATTCGACCCTTCGGTATACAGTCCGATCGAATTTTTGTAAAACCGGTTGTTGGTGATATAACTGTCGGTGATTTCCTTCAGCAGCAGGCCGAAAGCCGCAGAGCCCCAGTTTTTTTCGAACAGATTATCGTGCATGCTCATGTTGTGTGTGTACATGACGGCAACGCCGGCCCCGTTTTGTCTGAAAACATTCTTCAAATATTCGCAGCGGTCTGAAAACATGAAATGCAGACCATAGCGCAAATTCCCCCAACTCAGGTTGCGCTCGACTTTACTGTCCTCGACGAACTCAAAATAAATTCCATCGCGATGGCCGTTGATTTTGTTGTTGCGGATAGTGATTTCCTTGCAGTACCACAGATGAATACCGTTACCTGTCGTAGCCTCGCGTGTCCCGGTGCCGTAAAATTCATTTCCTTCGATGAGAGTTTTCTGTGACTGCGCGAGATAAACGCCGAAAAACGCTTCGATAAAACGGTTTTCAACGATCCGCGCACCGGACACGCCTTCGAGCTTGATCGCAGCATTATCTTCGACAAAGCTGACGCCGACATTACGGAACTCGATCCCGCGGATCACGACATTATCCGCAGTGACGGTCATGATCTGATATTCGTCTTCTCCGTCCAAAACCGGAAAGCCCTGGCCGATGATCTGCACGCTTTTATCCACGAGCACGGCACCCTCTTTATAGACACCGGATTTGAGCAGAATCGTATCTCCCGGTCGCGCCAGTTCGAGAGCCTGCTTCAGAGAGGAGATGCTCTCATCCGGCCCGACGACCAGATCCGCCGCCTGGCCGGCAACACTCCCGCCCTGCAACAACGCCAGAACCAGAAAAGCATATCGTGCGATTTTTTTCTTCATAGCTCAAAATCCGTCAACTCATTCACAGAACACCTGCATAGTGCATCAAGCCTCTGGGTATCCACTTTACTCAGTAAACCAGGCCTGAGTCTGTGAGATTCCAGTCTTCCGCTGCGCGGAAACCGGAATGACAGCACTGGTGCAGGCGCGGTCTTTTGTCGGGTGGTCTGATTGAAAAGATGCAACCATGCTGAGTTAAGTGGATAACCAGAGTGATCAGATGATAACTGAACAGGGTGAAACGCTTCGAGCACGTTCCACGCCGCTAAAGCTGCGTGACGTGCCGG
>DRLW01000447.1 GCA_011375275.1 Bacteroidota bacterium | reverse complement strand
GCCGGCGGCGGATGACACGCTGCGCTGGCTGCAGGCCTATTCCGGTCGGGCGGATGATGTGTTGTTCATGGTGCTCGGTCCGGATGGCACGCCGGTCGGGCAGATGGGAGTGTACGATATCGATTTCCGCAATGGCCGGGCTGAGTTCGGTCGTGTGATCCGGGGTGAAAAGGCGCCCGCAGACACGATGCGGGCTGCGGTTGAGAAGGTGCTCGAGATCAGCCAGACACTGCTCCGGCTTTGCGAGCTTCACCTCGAAGTCTTTGAAAACAACACACCGGCCATCGCCCTGTACCGGCGCTGCGGGTTTGTGGAATCGGGCAAAATTTTATACGAGATGACCTTTGATGAGCAGCACGGCGTCCGCTGGCAACCCGGGGTTATGGATGGGAGCGGGGCCGGAGAACGAGAGCACCGCTGGGTGTTGCGCATGACGAAAAAATTGTGTTGAAAAGCCGGATAGCAACCGGGAAGGAAGAACTGCATGATTACAGATGAAAAAATCGACTGGCAGGAAGTCAATACACTGATCTCGGAAAAAAGAGCGGATGAGCTGTATCCCATCCTCAAAGAACGGGTGGAGAAGGACCCCGATGATCACGACGCCGGTTGCGCCCTGGCCCGAATCCTGCTGGAGCGCGGAGAGTATGAAACAGCCCATGAATGGCTCTGGCGGATCGTTGAGAAGGATCCGTATTATGCCCGGGCAGCGATGCTTTTAAACAGGATGCGATTGATTGTCGGGTCAGATTTTGGGCATCCAAGGCCGCGCCTTCTTTTGAATGTCGAAAGTGGGAGAGTGAGCAGGGCTTTCTTACCATGGGCTGATATTATCTTTTTTGCCCCATCACAATCTCAGTCCCGTCCCCCGGAATTATTGGTGTACGATATCTATCGGGATACATTCAAAGATGTCCTCGATGGTCTGCCGTCCGGCTGGCAGCCTGATTGGGTGTTATTTTTTCTCAATGAGGCCTATCCGCTCCCCCTGGGGATTCACACATCTCCCTATCCAACAGTGTGTTTGCCGGGCGACTGTTTCCCTTTACACAAGTTGACGATCGATCTGGATTTTTTTGACGCAGTCTTTCCCGGATTAAAACGCTATGAAGCGATTTTTTCTCGAATGGCACCCGGGCGCACATTATACCGTGCCGGCGCAGCGATTCAGGGTGCTTCACCCAGGCTACAATCATCCATCGGGGATGAACAGCATGAGAGACGCTATGATGTTGTTTTTATTGGCGATTTCGGCAACCCCTATTATGCTCGTCGCACCCGTTATGTTGAGCGTTTACTCAGGCTGAAAAAAAAGTACAATATTCTCGTCAGCGAGAAGAAATATACATTTCAGCAATACATCGATTTCCTCTTTGATGCAAAAATCGTCATTGAGACACCGAATGTGCAGGGCGGTATCAACATGCGCAGTTATGAAGCTTGCCAGGCAGGTGCGTTGCTCATGCACGAAGAGCTCGATGGTTCAATCGCTGAATTTTTCGAGCCTGGTGAAGAAGTCGTCTTGTTTGATGAAGATAATTTCGAACAACAGATAGAGTACTATCTCAGCAATGAAAATGAAGCAGAGCGAGTGCGGATTGCTGAGAATGGCCGGCGAAAAGCATTGACTGAGTGCACTGCCGAACGGTTGGGCAAAGATGTTCTCGAAGAACTGGAGTTGAAAAATATTTCCCGCATGCAAATGCGCCCGGCTGAACACATGTCTTTGATGCAGCGGTTTAACCAGATCGGTGTCAGCGATTTTTATAGTGGCGTTTTTGATCGTGCGGTTGACTTGTTTCAGATGGCGTTGCAGCATGAACCGGCCAGTTTTAAGTCGATTAATAATCTTGCCGTAGCTTGTCACGCCCTGGCAGCGAATACGAATGATGCGAATCTCAGAGAACGAACCAGAGAGATGTTGCAGTTTGTGGCTACACAAAGCTCTTTTTTGCTGGGTAAATTCAATCTGCTTCAAGTGATAAGTCATGATGGAAGCCCGTCAGCACTGGACTTGGCGAGAGAGCTGATCGAGACTTTAGAAAATTTCAGCCCGTCAGCACCTCAAGTATCCGAATCACCCTTTGATGGTCTCGTTCTCCACCAAGAACTCGTCCCAAAACGTCATCTCAGTCACTTCCCGCCCGCAGCTATCGCGATCGAGCAGCTTCTCGAGAGATATCCTCAAAAGGGAACAGAGTACGAGCAGGCGTTTGCGGATATTCTGCTGTGGAAAACACGGCAGATTTACGCTCAGATGCTATGCACTGAGGGGAAATTTTTCGAGGCAGAATCAAACCTGCAATCTGCTATCAAAAAAGCCCCTGAGAATCATAGTCTCTTATATGACCTTGGAAAAGTACTGCTTAGACAAAAAAAGTGGGCGGAAGCAGAAGACGCGTTCCGAAAAAGTTTGGACATTTTACCACTATGTTTTGAAACGGAAAAAGGACTATTAGAAGCACTTGTCGGTGCAGGGAAAATGGATCAGGCTCGGCAGATTGTTGATTCTATCTGTGACTACGATGTGTATTCACAGGAGCAGATCGATGAGCTGCTTGCTTTGGTCAATAAAACACAGCCGCCGGTAGATTCGGTGAACGGACAGAACGTAATATCACCGTTTGCTGATCACCTGTTACATGATTTCATAAAGTCAACACAAAATCAGGATTTATTCAGTCACCCTGACTGGCCGGTTTATGTGGAAGAGTGTAAAAAATTTTTTGCAGCCTTTCCTGCAAGTCTGGAAAATCGTGAGTTTGACCAGATAAACCTGTTACCTCAACTCGATGATCGCGATACGACGACTGAAATCGACAGATACTATTTTTACCAGGATGCCTGGGCAGCGCGGAAAATTTTTAAGCTCAAACCGAAATCCCTCGTCGATGTCGCTTCCAGAACCAGTTTCGTCGGCCTGATCTCCGGCTTTGTCCCGACGACTTTTGTCGATATTCGCCCGATCGATGTCAATCTCGACGGTTTGACAGTGAAAAAGGGGGATATCCTCGACATGCCTTTTGAATCCGGCAGCGTGGAAATGGTCTCATCGCTTTCCGTGGTCGAGCATATCGGTCTCGGGCGCTATGGCGATGATATCATGCCTGATGGCAGCCGCCGGGCCTGTGCTGAGCTGCTGCGGATCGTGCGGCCGGGGGGCTATCTGCTCATCGCCGTGCCTGCAGGTCCGCCCATGATTGCCTTTAATGCGCATCGCATTTTTTCATGCGAGCAGATTCTGTCCTATTTCCCGGGTACGAAATTGCTCGATGAAGCATTTTTGTATCCAACCCCCGGCCCGCGCGAAGGCATGCGGTATTTAAAGCCAGGCAAATATGTTTTTTATTGTTTTTTATTACAGAAAGAGGGCGGTGCTGTTGATGAAAATGGAAAAGAAAAAAGCCCTGATCACGGGGATCACCGGGCAAGATGGCTCGTATCTGGCTGAGTTTCTGCTCGATAAAGGCTATGAAGTGCACGGTCTGATGCGCCGCGGCAGCACGTTCAACACCAGCCGTATCGATCACCTCATCGAAAATCCGGAGATCAATGATCAGAGTCTTTTTTTGCACTACGGCGATCTCAGCGATTCGACCAGCATGATCAAACTGCTCTATCGCCTGCAGCCGGATGAAATTTACAATCTCGCCGCGCAGAGCCACGTGCGCGTCAGCTTTGATATGCCCGAGTACACCGGTGACATTACCGCGATGGGCACGGTCCGCCTGCTCGAAGCGATCCGCGAAACCGGCATCGAGACGCGCTTTTATCAGGCATCCAGCAGTGAAATGTTCGGCAAGGTCGTGGAAACACCGCAGACGGAGCAGACGCCGTTTTATCCGCGCAGCCCGTACGGCTGCTCCAAGGTTTATGCCTACTGGACGACGGTGAACTACCGCGAAAGCTACGGAATTTTTGCCTGCAATGGCATTTTGTTCAACCACGAATCACCACGCCGAGGGGCGACCTTCGTCACTCGAAAGGTGACACGGGCGGCTGCGCGCATCAAGGCAGGCATCGAAGAAAAACTCTACATCGGCAATCTCGACGCCCGCCGTGACTGGGGCTATGCCAAGGAGTATGTCGAGGCCATGTGGCTGATGTTGCAGCAGGATCAGCCGGATGATTTTGTCATCGCCACGGGAGAGTGCCACTCGGTTCGGGAGCTGGTCGAGCTCGCTTTCGGCTATGTCGGGCTGGACTGGCGCAAGCATGTGGCGATCGATCCGAAATATTATCGCCCGGCTGAGGTGGATATCCTGCTCGGAGACGCGTCCAAAGCACGCCGTGTGCTCGGCTGGCAACCGCGAACATCGTTCCCCGAGCTGATCAAGATAATGGTCGATCACGACCTGCAGCACAGCATTGCAGACGTCGCGCGCTCGAAGGCATTCTCAAAAGCAAAACAGGAGAGCATTAGTCATGAAAACACAGGTGCTGAAGCTTCGGTGCGAATTGTTTCTGTTGCGGATACGGCTCGTCTCAACCCGCTTTATTCGCAAGCTGAAGAGGCTATGAATTTTCGCAGAGGTTAGTCCGGGTGTGCATCGGTCTGCTGTTCCGGTTCCCGCAATGATGATGAAAGGTGCGGCGACTCGCCCGGTCATTCCGGTTTTCGTGCAGCGGAATACCGGAATCTCATCTTGTCGGCATATGCTTGAGTCCGGGAGATTCCGGCACTGCGCCTGGCTCCGGCCGGAACGGAAATGACAGATGCCGGTTACCGGAGCAGGCCTGGTGTGCTGAGTAAACCGGATACCCGGAAACGACAACACAGGGATGTTTTATGCTGAAAAATACTCATGATACAACCGTTACCGTCACCGGTGCGGCAGGCTACTTTGGTGCGGTTTTGTGCAGAAAGCTGCTGGCAGATGGGTATCGCGTCCGGGCTGTGGACAACCTGCGCTACCACGGTGAGGCGCTCCTGGGCCTTCTCGATGAACCGGGACTGACTTTTTTCAAAAGCGACGTCCG